>WFRY01000485.1 GCA_015486315.1 Desulfobulbaceae bacterium | reverse complement strand
GGTAACAGAAAAAAACAAGCGGCGGCCACCCAGGCCCCGGCCGGGGCCTGGAACCGTCATCTTTTAACCCAAGCTCGGGGTGGTCAAATTTGGGTTAGCACAGGTGGTCAATTTTAGGTTGTCATTTCGAACTGTTTATACCATTCATTGGCATGGTTCAACGATACTGTTTTTATAACAAATGACAAAAAACATATTGCCAAGGTTAAGGAATTTGGGAATATACAGTCATTATCAGAAGTAATCATAAACAGTGGTTAAAAAGGCAGAATAATTGTATGCATAATAGCTGTGAGGTGGACCCCATTGTCAAGACAAAATTTAGCAGAATTTAAGCTATACACTCTGCCTCACTTGTCCTTGGTTCGGCCTCTTTGTTAGAGAAGCGATCCACAATTTTTGCTCCCCCATCCTTGCCAGTGCGGTAGACCCGATCCGGCGTCAGATTGGCAAGAGTCTGGTGGGGCCGTTCCTGGTTGTAGAAGGTGAAATATTTCGTCAGTCCCAGCCTGAGCTCCTCCATATTGACGTAGTCCTTTATGTAGATGTCTTCATGTTTGAGACTGCGCCAGAGCCGCTCTATGAAGATATTGTCCAGGGCCCTTCCCCTGCCATCCATGCTGATCCTGATGCCTTCTCGCTTTAACACATCGGTGAATGCGCTACAGGTGAACTGAACGCCCTGGTCACTGTTGAAGATATCAGGACGACCATGGCTAACAAGAGAATCTTCCAAGCAATCAATACAGAAAGCCGTGTCCAGGGTATTGCTCAACTGCCAGCTCAAGACCTTGCGACTGTACCAGTCAATGATCGCCACCAGATAAACAAAACCATGTGCCAGCCGGATATAGGTCACGTCGGTACTCCACACCTGGTTGGGACGGCTGACAGCAAGACCACGCAACAAATAGGGATAAACCTTATGCTGTGGATGCGCCTGACTGGTATGTGGCCCAGGAGCCATGCCTGCCAGCCCCATGCTGCGCATCAAGCGCTGAACCCGTTTGCGGTTGACCTGATGACCCCGGCACCTCAGAAAAACAGTCATCCTCCGACTGCCATAGAAAGGATGACGGGTGTATTCCTCGTCAATCAGACGACACAACAGCAAATCGGTTTCATTGACCTTGAGCGATTTACGTGAGGCATAAACCGTTGAACGGCAAATACCCACCAACTCGCACTGATGGACCACTGCAAGCTGCTGATCCGATTTTATCCAACTACGGCGCTTCATGGCAGGCAGATCCCGGACTTTTTTTTCAACCAGTCCAGTTCCATTTTCAACCTGCCGATCTCGCTATACAGCTTGTCTGGCTGCCGGTGTTCAGCCACCTGCTTGGGTCCAGGCTTACCTTTGAAAATATTGGCCGCATTCTCCTGAATGGCCTTTTTCCATTTTCCTACTTGAGCTGGATGGACCCCATACGCCTGCCCGATCTCGTTGACTGTTTTGAGTCCCTTCAGTGCCTCTATTCCTACCTTGGCCTTGAACTCAGGACTGTAAATTTTACGCTTTTTTCTCTCAGTCATATTTATACATCAGCTCCTTTCTGGACAGCTTAAACTACTGTCCAAAATTTGGGGTCCATCTCAAAATGATTGATGTCGTGAAATCACAGTCAAGAAAACGGCCAATGAAAATTGATGCGATAACGAGAACAACCAGAATGAGAGCCTTGATTTTATGCCTGGCTTTCTTTTTTTATCTGATATAATCTCATACTTGCTCTTTACAGCATGACAGCAGACAAAAACTCCCATTTTCATCCAGCTTAACAGCTATATATGAATTTTAATTTTACTCCCTGATTAGTTCCTGTATTTTATCCATAAATTCTTTGTTTTCCTCCTCAGACATCCCTTCACTGCTTTTTTCGAGCAGGGTTGCAACCATTCTGGTGGCAAAATCAGTCCGTTTCTCTGTGGGGACGTAAGGCAGCATAACGTTCAAACACTCCGGCATCATTGTTGTCATCATCTTCGGCATCATGGGCATATCTGAGGGAGAATCCGCCCCTTGCATCATGCTTGACATGTCGCCCATTGCACCCATTCCTCCTCCTTCACCACCGCCCATCATCTGCATCATCATTTTGGGCATGATCTCCATGAGATTGACGCCCTCCATCATTTTGGGCATCATTGTTTCTATTAACTTCTGTTTCTCCTGGATGGTGAAATCAGCCAGCAT
>WFRY01000484.1 GCA_015486315.1 Desulfobulbaceae bacterium | reverse complement strand
TCAATGCCGACGGCGGTACCCGCTGTGCATCCATTACAGGTGCTGCTCTGGCCCTGCGCATGGCGTTGCAGAAAATGGTGCAGGACGGCAGGTTAGCGGAAATGCCGGAGATTCTGCCTGTTGCCGCCGTCAGTGTCGGCATTGTAGACGGCACACCGGTGCTGGACCTGGACTATCAGGAAGATTCTTCTGCAGAGGTGGATACCAACTTTGTCATGGCCGGAGACGGCCGCTGGATAGAGGTTCAGGCCACGGCCGAGGGACAGCCTTTTGCGCCGGAACAGTTTCTGGAGATGTCAAGACTGGCTCACAAGGGAATTATGGAGTTGCTGAGGTATTGGGAAAAATGAATGCAGCTGAGTTAGCTTGCTGTTGGATGTACGTGAGAAATATCGACTGAAAGCCTGCTCCAGCAAAAAATCCCTGTCACTCCCCATCCTGAGATAATTCGGCTGGGAATTACAGGGTGTGAAAAACAAGAAACCCCGTATCGGTATTGTGGCCGATACGGGGTTTCTTGTTTTTGCCGGGTGATGTTTTATGCCGTATCAGCTGGATCCGTAGCTGTGCAGTCCTGAGAGCAGGAAGTTGACGCCGAAATAGGTGAAGAAGACCGAGACAAAGCCGATAATGGCCAGCCAGGCTATCCTGCTGCCGCTCCAGCCGCGGGTAAAGCGGGCATGCAGGGTGGAGGCGTATACAAACCAGGTAATGATCGACCAGGTTTCCTTGGGATCCCAGCTCCAGTAGGTTCCCCAGGCCTCATTGGCCCAGACCGCACCGGTAATGATACCGGCGGACAGCCACATAAAGCCGAAGACGATTGTTTTATGGGTCAGGTCATCTATAACCTTGAGTTCAGGGAGCCCGCCTGTCAGGGTGGTTTCAGCCCGACCGTGGGTCACAGCAGATTTTTTCAACAGATACATCATACCCAGGCCACCGGCTACGGCAAAGGCCCCGTAGCCGATAAAGCAGGTCATGACATGAGCAATGAGCCAGTTGGACTGCAGGGCTGGAATCAGCGGGCTTATCTGCTGGTTGATGCCCTTGGCAAAGGAGGCGTATGCCATGGCCGTAAAGGCAAATGGCATGACAAAGGCACCAATGACCCGGGCCTTGAACTTGAATTCCATAAAGATATAAAACAGGGTGGTACACCAGGCAAAAAAGACCAGGGATTCGTACATGTTGGTCAGTGGTGCATGGCCGATACCGATCTGATAGGATTCCTGCCAGCGTAAACCGAGGGCTACGGTCTGGACAAGGACACCCAGAATGGCAAGGATAAGGCCGATAAACCCTATTTTCTTATTCTTAAAAACGAGCAGACCGATGTAAAATGCCGACGAAAGCAGGTAAGCCAGGGTCGTAATACCAAAGAGTTGCGAACTATTCATAGGGGTACCGTTTGAGTATTTTTACTTCCTGAAAAAAACTATTTTGTTTCCTTAAAGCCGTCAGCAAGGGCGGTAAAAGTCTTTTCAAAACCTACTTTATTCTTATTGGCGCTGCCAGCAAAAATCACTTTTGACTTCTTTCCCTCTTTATAGACATGGGCCCATATTTTGCGGTGAGAGGTGAAAAATGCCACAAACAAGCCAAAGAGCATCAGGCCGCAGCCGGTATAGACCCACCATACACCTGGATCCTTGGTAACCTGCAGGCCTGTGGCATAGAGCTGTTTAATATGCAGGTTGTAGTCACCGGACGGTCGTTTGACCACGGCTTCCTGGTCATTGTTCAGCCAGAACGTGGCGGGGGCTGCCTGTTGATCGCTGAACCATACCTTTACCCGCTGTACGGCTTCACCCCTTTTTTCCTGGTTAATAATGCCGAAGGATATCTTTCCGTCATCAGCGGTTACCTGCTTGCCCGCTGAGATAATTGACGTCTGTTCTTTGCCGCTGGTCTTGTCGACCAGGGTTACCAGAAAATCTGAGTAGGGCTGGTACGAAGACTGGTAAAAAGTAATACCTTTATAGGTGAGTGGTGTGTTGACCTCAAGGAAATGAACGGTTTTACCGTCTTTAAGCGGTACCGGTTTGCCGTCTTCCAATATCGTAATCTTGGAGAGATATGTCTTAGGCATACCGTTGTTGTAATATTCAATGGTAAAGTAATTGCAGCGTACCGAGAAACCGAGATCAATTTTTTTGCCGGTCTGAAAGGAAAAAATAGAATCTGTTTCCCTGCTCTCCGGAATCATGATACTGCCTTTAAAGGCAAAGTCAGGTTTGTGGAGAATCTTTTTGGCAACGGTTGAAGAGCCGATTACAGCACCTAACAGGATCACCAGGATGGAGGTATGAACAATATAGACGCCAAATCTTGTCCACGCCCCTTTCTGGGAAAAGAACATGGTACCGTTTTCCTGCTCGCGGCTGTCGCTTTTCCAGCCTTTACGAGCAAGGTAATCAGCTACCTGCTGCTCTGCTGCTGCAGGTGAGCCGCTCAGGGGTACGGTTTTATGGAGCCCCATCTTGTGCAGCCGCTCGGGTTTGGTGGTCAGGTTATCTTTGCGGACGATGCGGATAACATTGGGAATTCGTTCCAGGCTGCAGACGATCAGGTTGAGGCTGAAGATTCCCAGCAGGCTGAGAAACCACCAGGAATTATACATATCCGGAATTCCCAGGGTCTGCATCAGGTCGGCCAGGCTTTGACCGTACTGTTGAACGTAGAAGCCGACCGGCTTATTCTGCGGAATGATTGTCCCGATAATCGAGGTGCCTGCCAGAATGAAGAGCAGGAACAGGGCCAGCTTTACTGAGGCAAAAAAGGCCCAGACAGGATTTTTTTTCTTCTTGGTCATCAGTTGATCACACGGGGTGAAGGTTTTTTTGTAAAGAGGGGATCCACACTTTGTGGCACAAAGCGATTTGCTACCATGGACGATGTGTCCTGTCAATAGAATTAATGAAGGCTTCTGCAGGCGATTTTGCAGCCTTTTCCATCTGCAACCGGGCAGGCCTCCTTATTTTCCCGACCTCATATACCGGTTAGCCGGTATTTGTTTGTGAGCATTCCTGTGAGATAGTTGGCAAACAATGTGCCATCATTGCTCAGGACATGCAATACCGTAATAATTTACCAAGAGTCAACTATACTCCATGAAAGAAAAAAATTCACCACTCTGGTTGTACCTGACCGTACCTGTCTGTGTTGCACTCGCTGTTTTTTTTATTGTCACCGGTTTTGGGAAAACTGAGAGTGAGCAGGAGGTTTCCTCGCTTAACCCTGCCTGGTATACACCTGAAACCGCCCGCGGCGAGTATCGTAAAAATGCGGTTATGGTCGGCAACTGTTTTCTCTGCCATGCCTTTTGGGTCAAGGTGCCGCCGGATCCGACAGTTCGGACGCCCATGTTTGCCCATGCTGCAATCAAGCTTGATCATGGGGCCAATGATCGCTGCTACAACTGTCATCTGATTTACGACCGTAATAAATTTGCCACCATTGACGGCAGGGGAATAATGGTCCAGACCCCGGAAAAAGTCTGTGCCACCTGCCATGGCTTGATCTATAAGGACTGGCAAAACGGGACCCATGGTATTCGCCGCGGTAAATGGAAGGTGGAAAAGCCCTTTGACCGGGAGACGTTTACCTGCACCGAGTGCCATAATCCGCATTCACCCAAATTTAAATTTACAGATATAGCACCCGCTCCGACCTGGCCGGCCAAGTTTGTCCGTAAGGGCAAGGTCGAAGAAGAGGGCGGCGCTGAATCCGAATATATTGTAGGGCCTGAACCAAAGGAGATGTTTTAATGTCCGGCGATAGCTATAAAAATAATTCCGGTCTCAGCCGGCGAGATTTTGTTGCCGGGGCGGCTGTTACCCTGGCTTCAGTGGGAGCGGGCGCTGCAGCCCTGTCGCCGCTCATGGATGCCGAGGAAGTACCTACTGCTGAAGAGTTTATACAAAAGCATTACCGGCAGCTGACCCCGGAAGATAAAAAAGAGATCTTTGCCCGCCTTGAGGCCGAAATAGACGAAAAGTACGGAGTTCAGGCAACCATTGATGATCCCCGGCCCATGAACGGTGTTGAATTCGCCTATGTGCTCAATATCGGCCGCTGCATCGGTTGCCGCCGCTGTGTGTATGCCTGCATGGAGGAAAACAACCAGTCCCGTGATCCGCAGATCCAGTATATCCGGGTCATGAAGCTGAAAAAAGGCTCCATTGATCTGGATACTTCCACCCATGATTATCCGGAAAACGAGGCGGCGGATCCCAATTATTTTTACATGCCTGTCCAGTGCCAGCAATGTCGGAATCCACCCTGTGTCAAGGTGTGTCCGGTCAAGGCCACCTGGAAGGAAAAAGACGGCATAATCGTCATAGACTATAACTGGTGTATCGGCTGTCGTTACTGTGAAGCAGCCTGTCCCTATCATGCCCGCCGTTTCAACTGGGCAAAACCAAAACTCTCCAAAGAAGATCTCAATCCGGATATGGCCTATCTGTCCAATCGCCCCAGGATGCTTGGGGTGATGGAAAAATGCACCTTCTGTCTGCAGCGTACCCGCAAAGGACGTTATCCTGCATGCCTTGAGGTCTGTCCCACAGGTGCCAGAAAGTTCGGCAATATTCGTGATCCTGAATCCGAAGTACGCAAGATTGTCGAGAACGAACGGGTCTTTGTCCTGAAGCAGGAACTGGGAACCCTGCCCAAGTTTTACTACGTCTTTGCCAAGTAACCAGCATGGCTGGATCAAATTTTTGGTCACAGCCACAACGAACAATGAAAGTGGTGCAATAGCTGGAGTTTTGAACTCCACTTTCATATAAAACTGAAAACCACGGATGAACACGAATACCCATCTGAATTTTAAACCCTGAACCCAGAATTTTATTTGTCATGATTAGATTTTTTATCCACGGCTTCACCTCCACCTTCAGCGGCAGTAAGACCTACTGGCTATGGGTTACCTTTCTGTTGGCCGTATCCCTGCTCGGTCTGAATGCATGGGCCAGACAGCTGGCCCATGGGCTTGCCACCACCGGTATGGGGGACGAGGTCTCCTGGGGGATGTATATTGCCAACTTTGTATTCCTGGTCGGTATGGCTGCTGCTGCTGTTATGATGGTTATTCCGGCTTACATCTTCAAGGACCACGAAATGCACAAGGTGGTTATCTTAAGTGAGCTGTTTGCCATTGCCGCCATGGTCATGTGTATTTTATTTGTGACCATTGATGTCGGGCGGCCCGACCGGCTGTGGCACATGATTCCCAGGCTGGGATTTTTTAACTTTCCCGGTTCCATGCTCTCCTGGGATGTCATGGTGCTGAACGGCTATTTAATTTTAAACCTGTATGTCTGTCTGTATGTCCTGTATACGAAATTCCAGGGCAGAACCCCTAATCCGATTCTCTATGTACCGGTTGTCTTTTTAGCCATTGCCTGGGCCTTTTCCATCCATACCACCACCGCCTTTCTCTTCCAGGGACTGGGGGGACGGCCGTTCTGGAACTCCGGTCTTATTGCGCCCCGCTTTTTAGCCTCCGCCTTTGCCGCCGGGCCGTCGTTTATGATTCTTGTCTTTCTCTTTTTAAAAAGAAACGGGGCCATCACTTTTGAACAGAAGGTGATCGACCGTATCCGGGTAATTGTAACCGTCAGTCTGCTGATCAATATCTTTTTTGCCGGTTCCGAATTTTTTGCCGAATTTTATTCCCAGTCCAAACATGTTATTCATTTCAGCCATCTCTTCGGCCTCCATGGTGAGTCAATGCTTGCTCCCTGGATCTGGTCGGCTCTGGGCTTAAACATTGCAGCGGCCCTGCTGCTGCTTTCACCGTTTCGTAAAAATCAATTTGTCCTGATTATCTGCTGTTTCATGATTATTGCCGGTATCTGGACCGAGAAGGGACTGGGCTTTGTTATCCCTGCATTTATTCCGTCTACCCTGGGCGATTTTGTCCAGTATGTGCCGACGGTTAATGAGTTGAAGATCTGTGTCGGGGTGTGGGCCTTTGGTCTGCTGCTCTACACATTAATGTTAAAAGGGGCCCTGCCGATTCTGGAAAATGCAGAGTCCCGTTGATTATTTTTAGAGGCATGGTCTGTCATTGTGACGGGCTGAGAGGATTTGCTGTTTTAAAAGGAGGATGTAAACAAATGGCAAGTAGAAAGATGTTTTGTTCGCTGGCTGTCGGTCTTATTGTTGCCGCCGGTTCAGCAGCATATGCCGCTGGTGGCTGTTCCACCCAGGAATGTCATCAGGGTATAGCAGACATTAAACCTGCAGATCATGAGATGATGCGTACCATTAAAATGAATGGTACCCAGCATGGTGACAAGGATGGTTGTGTCATGTGCCATGGTGGTAATCCCAAGGCCACCAAAAAAGAGGAGGCCCATAAGGGTATCCCGCCGACACTGAAGATGGCACCCGGTCCCAAGGATTTTTATCCGGATCCCAGCTCCATCTGGATTGCGGAGAATACCTGCGGAGCCTGTCACCCCGGTTATGTATATCGGACCAAACAGTCTCTGATGAATACCGAGGCCGGTAAGATCCAGGGTAATCTGCACACCTGGGGTTTTGAGGAAGTGCAGAATTATAAAGTTCCCTATGGTAACTACGATGCAGAGGACATTGACGGTCTGGAACCCCTGTCCGGTACCGATGCCTATAAGAAGTACATGAAGCAGCAGATTGCCATGTACCCGGATCAGTATCCTTCCAGTCTGAAACAGATTCCCTCCGCTACCATGGAAGAGATCAATGCAGATCCTAAAAAGGCGGGTCTGACCTACCAGCGGCAGGAATGTCAGCGCTGCCATATCGGCGTTCGCGGTCGTGAAAAGCGCGGCGATTACCGTGGCCTGGGTTGTGCATCATGTCATATAATGTACGGCAACGAAGGGTTGTACGAGGGGAATGACAAGACAATCGACAAGACCAAGGCCGGTCACATGCTCAAGCATGAGATCGTGGGTACCCGTAAAACCGGCGGTATTCCGGTTGAGTCCTGTAACTCCTGTCATAACCGCGGCAAGCGTATCGGTGTCTCCTTCCAGGGTCTGATGGAGTTTCCGTATGGATCCCCCTTTGACAAAAACGGTAAGATTCAGCCGAAACTGCATACCAAGAGATACCTGTTTATCTCCGATGACCTGCATCATCAGGTACAGAGTCGTGAGGGAAATCCAAAAGGCGGACTGCTCTGCCAGGATTGCCACACCTCCATTGATGTCCATGGTGACGGTAATATTCATGGTACCACCATGGGACAGGTTGAGATCGAGTGTACCGACTGTCATGGCCGTCCGGACAAGTACCCCTGGGAACTGCCGGTTGGTTATGGTGATGAGTCGGGAAAAGATCTTGATCCCGCCCCGCGCGGTGTTGCCACCGAGCGTTTGATTCCCGGTCAGCAGTTTGGTGCCAGGTATGAGGCTGAAGACGGTTTTGTCCTCTCTGCCCGTGGTAACCCGATGGGTAATGTCGTCAAACGCGGTAACAAGGTAATTGTCCATTCCGCAACCGGTAACGATTTTGAGGTACCTGTACTCAAAACACTGCAGACCGAGAAAAAGTGGAAAGATCCTTCAGCTGAAGTTGCCATGTCTGCTGTTGCCAAACATATGGACAAGATGGAGTGTTATGCCTGTCACGCCTCCTGGGTTCCCCAGTGCTACGGCTGTCACGTTCAGGTCAACTTTGCTCCGAAAGACGGCAAACCGCGCCAGAATGTGGATTATGTAGCATCCGGTAACGATCAGAAAGCAAATGGTCAGACTGCCGAGTCCGTACTCGGTACCGGCGGAATCAAGTCTCCGGGTAAGGTTATGGAAAAACGCTCCTACCTGCGTTGGGAAGATCCGGTACTTGGAATCAACGGTGAAGGTCGTGTAACTCCGCTGATGCCGGGCTGCCAGGTAACCTATACGGTTATCAATGACGAGGGCAAGACCATTGTCAATAACGAGATGGCTCTGAGTCCTGACGAGGGCAAACAGGTCGGTCAGACCCATGTACCGCTGGCTATTGATATGGCTCCTGTTCAGCCGCATACGGCACAGCGCAAGGCCAGGACCTGTGAGTCCTGCCATACTAATCCCAAGGTTGCGGGACTCGGACTTGGTGACGGCACCTTTGGTATTCGCCAGAACGAGGATATTGTAGAGGATTTGATGGATGCCAGGACCGGCAAGCCGATCCCGAAAAACTACAAGGTTCAGATTCCGGCCATTCCAAAACTGGATATCGACTGGTCCAAGATTGTTGATCGTGAAGGAACTCAGCTGGCAACGGTTGGTACCCATTGGCCTCTGTCACGGGCCTTTAACAAGAAAGAGCTTGATAACTTCATGCGTGCCGGTACCTGTATGGGCTGCCACAGCAACATGACTGAAAAAGAGCTCTGGGCCAAGGTCAGCACCGAGGGCAACATAGATCCCAAGACCCATCTTATGATGATGAACAAGATGATCAAGCAGATGGCAAAAGACGGTATTAAACCGGCTGAAGGACTGAAAGCTGCCGCACCTGCCGCCATGGCAGCCGAAACTGTGAAAGAAGCTGCACCTGCAGTACCGGCAGCAGCTGAAACACCGGCCGTGAAAAAATAAATATTTCGGATTAATCCGATACTGACTGACTTCAACCGGATCGGTTACGATCTAATTGAAGTAAAAAAAACCCCGGCGACATTCTGTCGCTGGGGTTTTTCTATTTTCAGGGTATAATTACAGCAACCGTAAGCGCTTCATTAACTCCACAAGCTGCTGATATGAAAAAAATCGATAACTCATTTCAAAAGCCGTTGCATGTAACGATCAGTGTTTTGTTTATTGTGCTGATTTTATGTGTCGGTTTTATTCTCAGCTTTTATAATTATCGGGGAACCAGGGCGATAGTTATTTCTGCGACGAACAAGCTGTTTAATGAGCTTGCCCTTGAGGTCGCGCAGAATTTTAAGGGGACGTACAGTCCTGTTATCCAGAGTGTCAGTCTGCTCTCCAATACCCATGCAATCAAGGGTGACACCCTGGATGAACGATTAGGTGCCATTTCACTTTTAGCCGATGTCCTGAAGCACGAAGAGACCATCTCCGGATTACAGATCGGGTATGAATCCGGCGATTATTTTATTCTCCGTCCTCTGCCTTCGGATTATGAGCTGAAATTATTTAATGCGCCTGAAGATGCAGCATACGTTGTTGATGATATTGCCATGGAGCCAAACGGCACCGGTATCCTGCGCCGTGTATTTCTTAACAATAAACTCCACGAAATCAAGCGGGTTGCTCCGACTCCATCAAACTATGATCCAAGAAAAAGGCCATGGTTTATTCAGGCAATGGAGACACCTGCCGTTGTTTTAACCCCGCCCTATTTATTTCATTTTTTAGGTAAAGTCGGCGTAACCGTTTCCAGACAGGTACCTGGTGGTTCAGCGGTTGTTGCCGCAGACATCACCCTTGAACAGATTTCAGACACCCTTGCGCACGCCAGTTTTGCGCTACATGAAGAAAAAGTATTACTGAGAAGGGACGGCAAAGTTCTTGCCTATAATAGAACAAATCAGGCAACGCAGGATGACAAAAGTAGTGCAACAATGCCTACCCTTGCCGGCCTGGGTAGTGGTGTGCTCGGCTATGTGGCTGAGAATATAGAGGTGCAGGCGGGCGATTTGCATTTTACCTATCAGGGCAGAGACTGGCTGGGCATGGTTGTTGATCTTGAAATCAGTCGTCAGATGGTACCACGGTTATTGCTTATTGTCCCGGCTGATGAACTGCTGGTGGATGCCCGCCGTATCCGTCAACACGCCTTTTTTCTGACCCTGCTTACCATTGTTCTTACCATTCCCATTACCTGGTTCATTTCTCACAGAATCTCATCCTCGATCCGACGGCTTGCACTTGAGGCAGAGCGAGTGAGTCGTTTTGATTTTGACAGCCCGCTGAACATAAAATCCAGGATTACGGAAGTTAATGAACTTGCCGGATCCATGCAGGTTTTGCAGAAAACCATTGACCATTTCCTCCAGCTTATCCGCTCCATTGCCGAAGAGCAGGATTTTGATACCACCCTGAAGCGTATTACCAGGGAAACCATGGCTGTCAGCAGGGCGGATGTCGTGGTCAGTTATCTGATGGATAATGATACGTCTTTACTGGTACCCGATATTATCCTGGATCACAGGTATGAGGCCGGTGAGTCTTCTTCTCTGCCCGCTGTGTCTCTTGCTGATTTCAACAGTAATGGGGATGTAGGCGGGAAGCAGGGCCGAATGACGATTGGAAGGGGGCATAAGCTGGCAGCCTTTCTTGATCTTCTGGCAGTGGATAAACTTACCCTTGTTCCTATTGCACTTACAGACAGGCAGGGAAATGCCATTGGTATGCTGGCCCTGTTGTATCGTGACGGTGATGTAACAGGTGAGTTAAACGATCGTCTTTCCTTTGTTCGTGCCTTTTCCGGTTTTGCTGCAGTATCCCTTGAAACCAGACAGTTGATCAAGATGCAGAAACAGCTGCTTGACTCCTTCATAGGGCTGCTGGCCGGAGCCATTGATGAAAAATCCCCCTATACCGGTGGCCATTGTCAGCGGGTCCCGGTGATAACCGAGATGCTTGCCACGGCAGCCTGTGAAAGTCGGGACGCACCGTTTAAAGATTTTTCACTCAGCAGCGACGAGTGGGAGGAACTGCACCTTGCCGCCTGGCTGCATGATTGCGGTAAGGTCACTACTCCCGAGTATGTGGTGGATAAATCCACCAAACTTGAAACAATTTATAATCGTATTCACGAGATTCGAACCCGTTTTGAGGTGTTGAAACGGGATGCTGAAATTGAATACTGGCGGCAGGTGGCAGCAGGCGGAGATAGTGATGTCCTGCAGTCGGAGCTGGCAGAACTGTGGCAGAAGCTTGATGATGATTTTGCCTTTGTTGCCTCCTGTAACCTGGGAAGCGAGTTTATGGCTCCGGAAAAAAGAGAGCGGCTGCAGAACATATCAGCCATAACCTGGACGCGGACCCTGGATGACCGGTTGGGGATTTCCTGGCAGGAATCGCAGCGCAGGGAACAGGATAAGGCACAGGAACTT
>WFRY01000483.1 GCA_015486315.1 Desulfobulbaceae bacterium | reverse complement strand
GGCAGGACTGCACAGTCATCCGTTTTTTACCCTCGGGCTGAATTTCACGGATCAGCAGATAATCCCGACCAGTGGCAACCAGCACACCCTCTTTATCAGCCCGGCACAGCGTTCCCGGCGCTTCCTGCACCGGCCCTGCAACAACCTGCGGTCTGAAAAACCTGAACCGTTTGCCAGCAAGAAATCCATAGGCGGACGGCCACGGATCAAGACCCCGGATCAGGCAGTGCAGCTCGGCAGCATCTCTGCTCCAGTCCAGATGGCCCATCTCCTTATTCAGCATCGGGGCCTCCGTTGCCAGGCTGTCATCCTGTTTCACAGGCAACAGTTTTCCCTCTTTCAGGAGCCCTATGGCCTTGACCAGGGCCTTGCCACCCACTTTTGAGAGTTTATCAAACAGGCTGCCGCTGGTGTCTTCATCTGTTATGGGCAGGGTGACCGGCAGGAGAATATCGCCGGTGTCCATGCCCTCGTCCATCTGCATGATGGTTACCCCGGTTTCGCTTTCACCGTTCAGCACTGCCCACTGGATGGGTGCGGCCCCCCGATACCTGGGCAGTAGAGAACCGTGCACGTTAATGGTACCAAGCGGCGGCAGGTTGAGCAGGCTGCCGGGCAGAATCCTGCCGTAGGCGGTAACCACGATGAGATCGGGCTGCAGGCTGCGGATGGTCTCTAAGAAGTCATCGGTTCGGATGGCTGTGGGCTGCAGTACCGGGATTCCGGCATCTTCAGCCAGTACCTTGACCGGTGGAGGAGTCAGTTTCTTCCCCCGCCCTTTTTTCCGGTCCGGCTGACAGATGACGGTTACAACTTCATCAGGACTGTCAATTAAGGCCTGCAGGGTGGGTACGGCAAACTCCGGGGTACCCATAAAGATAATGCGCAGAGATCTGTTCATTTGTTTTTCAGAATTTTTTTAAGTTTTTTCTTATACAGAGTGAGCTTCAGCCTGCTGATATGATCGATGAACAGGGTGCCGTGCAGATGGTCAACCTCGTGCTGGAGGATACGGGCAAACCGGTCCTCTGCTTCAAAGTCAAGTTTCTTGCCGTCAAGATCCTGAGCCGTAACCCGGATCTTCTGAAACCGTTTAACCTTGCTCTCATATTCAAGCACACTGAGACACCCCTCTTCGCCGGTGACGCTCCCCTCACCCTCGGAGATTACAGGGTTAATAAGGGCAATAAACTTTTTTTCATTCTCTTCCCTGGAGATGTCGACCACAACGATCTGCCTGGTAATGCCGATCTGGTTGGCAGCGAGCCCGACACCCGGCGCATTATACATGGTTTTTCCCATGTCATTGGCCAGTTGTTTGAGTTCATCGTCAAAGGTGGTAATTTTTTCTGCCTTTTCCCGGAGAACGGGGTTGGGGAAAGTAAGTATTTTTTTAATAGCCATTGGAATCGGTTATACGTTCAAGGTTCGGAACAGGGAGGGGCGACCGTCCCGTGTTCTCTTCGCTGTCAGGGCTGTATCAAAAAGTAATCATTTTGATATTTACTGTAAAGAATGGTCTTGTGCCACTTAAAAGATCCGCACTCCTGCTTGTTTTCAGGTCGGATTTTGTGTAGGCTCCTGAAAATATTGCTGCAGGGTAACAGGGAGAGAAAGGGTGGAAAAAAAGGATTTTCAGGCAGGAATTGCATTACTTGGCCGGCCGGCATTACCGCTGGTGTCCATGGTCCGGTTTCTGTACCTGACCGGAGACTTTGCCACGGTTGCCGAGGTGATCGATGAAATGCCCGAGCCCATCGAAACAGGTTATGCCCTGTATGAACATCCTCGGGCTCTGCTGCACAGTCATCATAAACATCTTGTCCTGCTGGAAGCATTAAAGACCGGTGACCCCCAGCAGGAACAGGTGATAGATGACTCCGGAGAGGTTCTTGACGGCATGACTGCCGTGACCGCCCTGATCAGCCAGCGTGTCATGGAGAATGAACTGGAATCAGTCAACTCTGCACTATGCGGGCCATGCGGCTGCAGACTCTGCTGTGTCGGGCCGGAATCGGGCATGCAGCAGGAGTTTTTCGAGATTCCCCTGCAGGACGTGGAAGCGGATCTTTTTCCCATTGACCGTCATGATGATGCCGACAGCCGCAGTTGTCTGGCCATGGATGATCCCCCCCTGCAGTTGAACGGCATACCATTTTATAAACAGACAGATCCGGAACTGTTTCACTGGCAAAACGGCTGGAGCCTGATTCTGCCCCGGGAGTCCTCCTGTCCGGGTCTGACGGAAAACGGCCGCTGCCGGGTGTACGCCGACCGACCGCTTGTCTGTCGTAAGCCGCAGATTTTCAGTTACATTCTGGAACAGACAGGCCATACCGACCAGTACCGCCTGCGCAGCTCCCTGCTGGCAATAACCGATTGTCCGTATGTGCAGGTGCTGCAGGATGAAATTGCTGCCTATGCCGCAGCCTGTGAATTAGAATTGGTTTTTAAGGGAAATAAGCAATGAGCACTTCAGGTGATGTCTGGGCGGAATTGGGTGAACTGAACGAGGAAGATGCAGTGCATACCCTGTCACTGCTCTTTGCCATGTACGAGGAACAGCAGCAGCGTGATCCGGACGATGCTGCTGCCGCCCTCTTTTTCAGAAACCTGTCCACTGTCCTCAAACAGGCCGGTGAATGCAATTTGAACAGACGATAATGACCGTACTGAATTTTCTGTTAATCATCTCCTCGTACCTTGTCGGTGCCATTCCGTTCGGCCTGGTACTGTCCAGGGGAACAGGCATTAATATCCGGCAACTGGGCAGCAGGAATATCGGGGCAACCAATGTCTCCCGACTGCTGGGAAAAAAGCTTGGGTTCTGTACCCTGCTGCTTGATATCGGCAAAGGATACCTGCCCATGTTTGTCGCCGGTCTGCTCCTTGGTGATGGTCCGGATCGCAACCTGGTAATCGGGCTCTGCGGAGCTGCATCCATCACCGGTCACATGTTTCCGGTATATCTCGGATTTAAAGGTGGTAAGGGCGTAGCAACGGGACTGGGAGTTTTTCTCTACCTTGCTCCCAGGGCCCTGCTTATCTGTCTCACCGTCTTTATTGCCGCTGTCGGACTTTCCGGCTATGTCTCCCTCGGTTCACTGCTTGCATCGGCTGCCATCCTGCCCGGCCTTTATTTTCTGGGAGAACCGTCATGGAAACTCATGCTGGCAGCATATGTAGTGCTGATGATCTGGATCAAACATTACCAGAACATCGGTCGATTGCTCACCGGCACGGAAAAGAGTTTTAAAAAGAAGAAAAAGACTGCAGCATGAATAAAAAAGAATGGCAGGCCATTGACCGGGCCAGGGAGCTGCTCAAGTTAGACGACAGGGCAACGCTTGGTGAGATGAAACGGGCCTATCACCGGATGTGTAAAAAGTATCACCCGGACAGGGCCGGAACAACCGATGACCGCAATGGTGAAATCATGTACAGGCTCACCGAGGCCTATGAGCTGCTGATGCGCTACACCGAAGAATATCGTTTTCCCCTGTCACCGGGAGAGAACGACATCTATGATGCCGAAGACTGGTGGATGGACCGCTTCGGCCAGGATCCCCTCTGGAGCAACCAGAAACGCAGACGGCGTTAAGGGGGTCAGGACCTGGTTAAGACAAAGTTGAAGATCAGGTCTGCAGCATTGTCGTGGGTGGTGGCGGCAAAGGTATTGAGTATCCAGAACATACCTTCATTCATGGAGGAAAAGTCGTTTTGCTGCAGCTCGGGCAGCTGGGCAGTGAATTCAAGATTCTTATTCATAACCGCAGTAATACTGCTGCCGTCATTAATCACCTCGCCGATATATTCACCGGGATGATCTGCTGCAAAAATCATAAAGTGTTTTACAGTGCCGTCTATATGATAGTTGACTGCAACCTGCTGCCTGGTGCTGCCGTCCGGGCCTGAAAGTCTCCGTTGCACCAGATCCAGGCGGGTGAGCGCCATATCTTTCACCCCGGCATCTGATTTTTCACTGCGGGCAAGTGCCTTCTTATACCACTCTTCAGCCTTCTGGTAGTCGGCTGTCGTCCCCTTGCCATAGAAGTAATAATCCCCGATCATAAGCGGCGCAGTGGCCTCTGCCGGGTCTTCGGATGCCCTGGTAAACCATTCCATGGCATCACTGTAGTCTCCCCTTTCGTCGGCCAGCTTGCCAAGCAGCCTCATGGCCGAAAAACTGCCGGCTTCAGCAGCTTTCTTAAACAGGCCAACGGCCTTGTCCATGGGATTGTCTGTCGGGATGACTCCGTTCAGGTAGAGCACTCCGAGATTGCTCAGCGTAACGGCATCAAGCTCATGCCCCTGTTCCACGGCCTTGGTAACGGCTGCAAAATAGTTCAGGCCGGTTGCCTGATCCGGTGTAACAACCCGGCGCAGACAGGTAAGCTGCTCTGAGTCGGTAAGAATATAGTCCTTGGGAAGCTTATCACTGTAGACTTCCGCCAGGGTCAACTCCGCCTTGACATGGCCCTGCCCGGCGGCGGTGTTGATAAACTCAAGACCTGTCTGACGATACTTTTCCTTGTCGCTGCAGGTGTACTCAATGCCCCGGGTAAAAAACTCATCAGCATCGCAATTGCGGCAGATTTTATAGCTCATCCGGCTGTAGATCAATCCTCCGATCACAAGAACGGCAATGAAAGATATCGCTATGATGATGCCTGTTTTTTTCATGACTTTACTCTTGATGAACTCTTAAAGACTATACTTTTCCTGTCAGCGCTTCATTTGATAATATCTACATTCACGGAAATAACGGATTGGAGGACTCGTACAAATTCATCAATCCGTTGCCAGCGAAAGATCATGCGGATTGCCGTGACAGTCCAGGCAGCCGGTAAATCCCTCGGTCAGTTCCTCTGAATGAGGAGTGCCGTGACATTCCTGACAGGTGGGCACGTAGCCGTGTTTGTCAGAATGACAGAGTATACATTTTAATCGTGCATGATCAACCCTGCCGGCGGCAATACGGGCTCCCGGATCAACATGACAGTCGGCACAAAACGGTTCAAGCGTCTTAAGTTCCAGGCTGGCAAGAGGTGCATGGGGTACCGTATGACACGTCTTACAGGCCGTCATCTGTTCACTTTCTCCATGAGGAGTATCATGACAGGTCATACATTTCGGCAGCACATCCTCATAACGCAGGCCGTGCTGAAAGCTGTGAAACGTTTCATGACACTCCCGGCATTCAATGCGGTGAGCCCCCTGGCCGTTTTTGATGGACATGAAGATTTCATAATGACACCGGGCACAGTCAAGGGTTGTCAGCCCCTCTCCCATCTTCTCCACATTCTGACTGTACGAATCTCCCTCATCGGCCGGAGAGACTGATACACAGGCAAGCAGAAACACCAGGATACTCACCGGCAGAATCGTCTTGGTCAGCCCGGATAATACAATCCCCTTTCTTTGCATATTATCCTCGTCTCCGCTTATTTCTTTTTCAGGTTATGCGGACTACCGTGGCATTTATGACAATCCGGGAAACGTTTATGCAGCGGTTTATCATGGGGTTCGCCATGGCAGTCACGGCATTCCCTGATGACCTTATGACGTCCTTTATGACAGTACACACACTGCAGTTTACTATGTTTGCTGGTATCAGCCTGCTGACTGCTGCGCTCTTCTTTATGACAACTGCCGCACAGTTTGGAAGGCACCTTTTTTGCCAGTTTAGGCGGCATCGGCGCATGGTGTTTATGACATTTGAGGCAGTCATTATACTGCATCGACTTGGAATGCCCCTTATGACACTTCAGACAGCTGAGACGTTCTCCGTGACTGGGATGGCACTTGTTGCACTCCATTCTGGAATGGGCAGTAGGCGTCCGCTTCATCTCGGCACCGGGTTTAGGATGACAGCCTAAACAGATAGAACGTAGATTCTTTATGGAACCAAAGTCGATTTTGCGCGGTGAATGCGGATTATGACACTGGACACAGTGACCGGCGGCAAAATGCTTGTTTGCACCCGGGTCATGACAGTCCGCACATGCCGGGATGACCCCCTCTTTACGGGGCGGATGTTTTGTATGACATTCCGTACAGGCAAGATTCTCAAGATGGGCCCCGCCATTGTCGGTAAAATTCCGGACAACGTCTTCATGGCATGCGGCACAGAGCTTGGGATCAATGGCTGCAGTCCAGTTATAGGCAGTGGGCTGATGGGGCAGATGACAGACCAGGCAGTCCTTGAACTCCATTTCCGGGCTGTGTTTATCATGGCAGTCAAGACAGGTCTGAAACTGTCCATCGGCCAGCCCATGCTGGTTATGACAGTCGGTACAATCCTGCTCGTTATGGGCACTGGGAACCGAAGTTAACTGTTTGTCAATGTCTTCATGACAGGTTATGCAGGCGGGTCTGCCGTTTCCTTCCAGGCCGGAAAAATCTTTAACCAGCGGGGCATGAGGTGCATGACATCTTGTGCAGTTCTCCAGTCCGAAATGCGGATTGTCCGCACTGTCATGACAGGCTGAACACTGCGGAATAACGGCCTTGCCTTCCGGTGGGTGCGATTCATGACAGTCAAAACACCCGATATCGTTTTTATGGGCAGATTCCTGACCGGCAATGGCCGAGGCCTCTGTAAGATGACACTTGAGACAATCCTTGTCCGTCAGGGGCACACGCTCGATTTCGGCCATGGCCACTGCTGCAAATCCGCTGAATAACAAACACAACAGACCCGTAAATATCTTATGTTTCATCCATTAGCCTCTTTGTCCGTATACTGACCGGAAAAGTCAACCTGCATTGAGCATACTCCCGTTCGTTTTATACCAAGTCGTTACCTTCATCCCGTTCCACATGCTGGTCCTGCGGAACGGGATCGACTTCTTTATTACCTTGCCAGGTTATGTGGATCTCTATGACAGGTAATACACTCGGGGAACTGTTTGTGCATGAATTCATCATGGGGCTGGTCATGACAGTCAACACAAGCGGTTATACTCTGATGTTTTCCATCGTGGCATTCCACACAGGCCATTTCACTATGCTTGGTCTGTAATGCCTTGAGGGAATCGGCCTGATCTTCATGGCAGCTGGCACAGAGTGTCGCGGGTACTGAATCGCCAAAGGTAATGTCGGTCGGACTATGGGGTTTATGGCACTCAAGACAATCTTTCACGGTCATTTCCGGAGAATGTCCTTCATGGCAGTCAAGGCAGGTCTGATACTGTCCCTCTCCCAGGCCATGCTCGGAGTGACATGAGTTACAGTCCTGCTCGGAATGGGCGCTTGGACTTGCAGCCATCTCATCGAGTTTGTCCTGATGACAGCTGGCACAGGTAGCAGCGACCTCATCAGGGGCTGTAAAATCAACAAGCAGCGGGCGATGCGGGTTATGGCAGACGCTGCATGGCTGCTGGACAGCGAAATGGGCCTCATCATCCGGGTCATGGCAGTTCGAACACTCCGGAATGGTGTTGGTCCCTTCCGGCGGATGCTCTTCATGGCAATCCATACAGGAAAGATCTTTATGCGCCTCGCCGTGGGCATCAATATCAGCCGCCTGTGTGTAATGACATTTCACACAGTCTGCATCGGTGAGTGGTATGGGCTGGAGAGCCGGGCTGTCGGCAGGTGCTGCCTCAGCCGCAGGTTCTTCCACAACTTCCACAACTTCCACGACCTCTTCAACGGCTTCTACTTCTGCTGCGGGTTCAACCTGAGTTGTTTCAACAGCTTCAACTTTCCCGGCAGGTTCAGCCTGGGCGGTTTCAACGGTTTGGACAACCTCGACGGCAGCGGTTTCGACTGCGGAAACGGTGGCACCTGTCATCAGGACGGAACCTGCAACAACCAGTGAGCAAAGTAATGTATTCACCCCTCTCCCTCTCTAAAATAAAATCAAAATGGTTACATGACTGCTCATCGGCAGAACCGGTCTGAACAGTTGTCTCAGCACTTTTAGACTACTGTGCCAATATAAATGAATGGCAACTCATTCAGTAGCAGAGATGGGTCGAAAAAGCAAGACGAAACATGAAAGCTTTATGGATCAACCCGGCCAAGGCGATGTAGTTTAAATGCAGCAGGAAATCCCCCGGAGCCGGACGTGCCCGGGGTCACATACTGAAGTGTCGACAGGAACTGTACAGGATCCCGTCCATAATGTAAGTATCCGGCTGAGCTTTACAGGTAAGCAGATAGTATTTTCTGATTACGTATGAAGCTCAGCCAACTTTCAGTCAAGGTTACAATATTCTGTTATAAACAGTAAAAATAATGGATCGAAGTCTACACTTCTCTCCCGATAAAGAACCTCGGGAAAGACCGTAGTGGCCGGCACTCTGAGTGTTATAATATAACGGAGTTGCAAGCCGCGTCATCCCCGAGTGTTGTTATCGGGGATCCAGGATTTCAGATATTACTT
>WFRY01000482.1 GCA_015486315.1 Desulfobulbaceae bacterium | reverse complement strand
CTGCTGATTCTGTTGTGCTTTTTCCCTCTTTCTACGGCGTATGGCTGGAGTGGATATGTAACCAAAGTACTTGGCGGTGATAGTTTCCGGGTCAGGAAGGGCAGAGAGACTGTTGAGGTTCGTCTGTACGGAGTTGACAGTCCTGAGTGGGGGCAGGCCTATGGGAACAGGGCCAAACGGTATTTAAAGGCGAAGATCAACCGGAGCGCAGTAACCGTATCTCCGAAAGATGTTGACCGCTATGGAAGGACCATTGCCCTGGTCAGCAGTTCCGGGCTGTTGCTGAACAGGGAGTTGGTCAGGGAAGGTCTTGCCTGGATGTATCCAAGGTACTGTAAAGAGCAGCCGCTCTGTTCAGAGTTGAAGAAAATTGAACGAAAGGCCATGGCCGGTGGGCGGGGACTCTGGCGCGACAAGGCCCCTGTTCCCCCCTGGCAGTGGAGGCGGAAACATAAGAAAAAAAGGCGTTGAAATTGAGCTGTTCTCTATATTACGAGTTTGGTATAACCTGTGGCCTGTAACTGTTCAGTTACGATTTTTCTTCTTCCTGGTGTAGGCTCAGACAGGTGTTGATAAATGCCTGCAGGGTTTGCCGTTGACTGTCCGTCAAATCCGTAAAGGCCACTCCCATAACCACATGATCCAGATATTCATTGTCCATGACCCATTTTATCTGCATCGGAATGTTTGCAAGTCCAATGAGTTCCTGTAAACCGATAATCCGGCGCAGCAGGAGCATGTCTCCCGGCTGTAATCCTCTATATTCTTGCCTTTTTTGATTAAACTGGAGTCCGCCTTCACTGATATTGAGTATGGAGGATGGAAAAGATTCATCCTGGTTTCTCATGGGCGACATAACGCCGCCGGCCTTCTCCCGGTCACTGAAAAATATTCTGGTGTAACGTCGTTGTTTATTAAAAACTTCTGCCATAGCTTTAAGGTATCTGCGTAGTTGGAAAGTATTTTCAGGAAATTTTCCTGTCTTGTATCCAGAATATGTGAAAAAGACAGGCGCTGGCAAGGTAAAAATGAAGAACAGCAAAACCAGGATGAATCATTACTGCTAATAGACTGTAAAAACAGAGGAAAAAAATCTGATAATCTTCGGGATTCGTAACTATTCAGGTGTCAGCACAATATTTGCATAACCTGATGCCTGTAACTGTTCAGATGTGCGCCATATCGGAGTCGTGGCTTACCTGTGGTAAGCAGGCCAACGAATCTATAGCCCGCCTATGTGAGGCGGCCTGATCGCCACAAGATGGGGTGCAGCTGAACAGTTACCGGGATTCAAGCCCCCGGGTATACAGGGGTATTATCGGAAGTCTCGATCACGCAAAGCAGGGCGTCCCTGCAACGCTAACATTTCAAGATTCTCGCTTACATTCCGAGGTGTTATCATGTCAAGAGTGTGGTTAATGAAGCGCTGACACAGAAAACGTTGGTAAAACAGCGGAGTAGAACAGTGACGGTTCCCCCATGGTTAGAGAAGATATGGAAACAATTTTTTCCATATCATGGTTTGGAGCAGAAGGGATTTATGGGTCGCATGGCGGGGAACTTAAAAACGTTTTTTAAGCTTAAGATGTGTTTTGAGTGAACCGGTATTTATCACTTAATTCATGTTTATGGCGGGAAAATGGACGGTTAGAGTGTTCTGAAAACTTGAAAATTGTATCAGATAATAGTTAAGATATAGGCTTGCATTTCCATAAGTTTTGCGCTATACAAGGCACCACAATTGTGTTGGATTACGCAGGCAGTTGTACCATTTGTGTTGAATGAATAATCATTCATTGCCTGTGGATCAGTGTGAAAGGTGAGGTACACGTTCAGGTGGCCTTATTTATTTATATTCAGGGAGGGGTGTAATGAACATTAAAGAACTGGAAAAGCTTCAGAACGAGGGGGTTGAGAATCTGCCCTCTAAAGAGCGGCGAACGTTCCTCAAGGCGGGACTGGCAGTCACCGGCGTGTTTATGGGCGGTACGGTCCTGTCGCTGACATCGGCTGAAAATGTTCAGGCTAAGGCAGAAGAGGCAGCATCGAGTGGTGCTTCGTTTCCCTATAGCCCGCATTATTCAATGGTCATGCGCCAGAACCGGTGTGTGGACTGTGAGCTTTGTAAAGAAGCCTGTGTAAAAACAAACAATGTCCCCTCATACGGGTTTCGGACAACAATTCTGGAGACCTATAAGATAACCGGGCCTTCAGAAAAGGAACGGCTTTTCATGCCGGTTCTCTGCAACCACTGTAATCGTCCTCCATGTGTGCGGGTTTGTCCGACCAGGGCAACATACAAGGATAAAAAAACCGGCATCGTCATGATGAACATTAAAAAATGTATCGGCTGCAAGACCTGTATGGCTGCCTGTCCGTATAATGCCCGATATTTTAATGAGGAAACCCGAGCGATTGACAAGTGTAATTTTTGTTATGACACCCGTCTTTCCAAGGGCAAGAAGGATACTGCCTGTGTTGCGGCTTGTCCTGCCAAGGTAAGGGTATTCGGAGATTTAGCCGATACAAGCAGTGAGGTGTACAAGCTGGTTCATTCAGCGGATAAGGTCGTGTGGGTTCTTCGACCGGAAACGGGTGCGCTGCCGAACGTTTACTATATGAACGATTAATGGTTGGGGGATATAAGAGAATGAAGGTAAGCAATAAAATTATTTTGGCCTTTGGAGCAGCGGCCTGTGTCGGCCTGGTTTATTCTGCCGCCGGCCTGGCAAATACCGAAAAAGCAGCCGAGGCGAAATCAGACGATGCAACCGGCAGCTACGGTACAACACTTACAAAAGTTATCAGTACCGACGGCGCCATGTTCAGCCATCGGACCCATGTTGTGGATCTTGACCTTGACTGCGACTCCTGTCATCCTGATCCATTCCAGAAAAAACGCGGTGCCGCGAAGGCAGCTGGAGATTACAATATGAAATCCCTCGAAGAGGGAAAATACTGCGGTGTCTGTCATGACGGCGATACTGCTTTCGGCGTCACCGATGCGGACAGCTGTGTTACCTGTCATGGGGATATGCAGGAGATGATCCTTAAGGAAACCGGTGACTTTATGTTCAGTCATCGCGTACATGTCGAAGATATGGGCCTTGAGTGCGATTCCTGCCATCCGGACACCTTCAAACAGAAACGCGGTGCAGCCAAAGCAGCCGGCGATTACACCATGAAGTCTCTTGAAGAAGGAAAGTACTGTGGTGTCTGCCATGATGGTGATACCGCTTTCGGTGTTACCGATCCCACAACCTGTGTGACTTGTCATGGCAGTGACATGAAGCAGCCCACAACGATAGTTTTTGAAAAACCTGTCAAAGCTGTTGTTTTTAACCATCAAGAACATACTGAAGATATCGGACTGGCATGCAGTGACTGTCATAATGATCTGTTCAAGATGAAGCTGGGTAGTGCCGAGGAGCAAGCGGACAAGTTTACAATGGAAGCCCTGTATGCAGGGAAGTACTGCGGTGGTTGTCATGACGGCGAGAGTGCCTTTGCTTCCGACACTAAATGCGCCACCTGCCATATCGGCGTGTTGGGGTATGATCGTCTGTTCGGCGATAAATCCGCTAAGGGTGAGGGACACGAAGAACATTGATTTTCGTTTTTTTGAATAGTTCGGAAAAGTTTTCGGCGTACAAAATATAGAGGAGGAAGTAAAATGGGAAGTTTTTCACTGGAAACAACTGCAGAACCGGAAGTAGCGACTACCGGTGTCAACCTGCTGACCGGTGTGTTTGGTCTGCTTCTGGTTGCAGGCGTCGGTGTTGGTCTGTATGGGTTTTTTGTAGGCCATGAGCATGTGTATAACAACACCCGCGAAGTACCTTGGGGACTGTTGATCTCCACCTATGCATTTTTCGCAATTACCTCCACGGGCCTGTGCCTGCTGGCGGCTATCAGCCATGTATTCGGTGGCAATAAGATTGCTCCCCTGGCCAACCGTATGGTCTGGTTGTCTCTGATCACCATTATCTCCGGTTTTACAGTTATCGGTATGGAGATTGAAAATCCCTGGCGGATGGCTATCTGGAATGTTATTTCTCCTAATCCCACCTCCAATATCTGGTGGATGGGCACCCTGTACGGGATGGCCGTCGGTTTTGTTGTACTTGAGTTCTGGCTTATTTTGACCAAACAGTACAAGATGGCCTTATGGCTTGGTATCCTTGGTGCCTTTGCTGAAACTGCAGCCAACTCCTGTCTTGGCGGCGTCTTTGCCACCCTGCCCAGTCATCCGTTCTGGTATGGTGGCCAGTTGCCGGTATTTTTCCTGGCATGTGCCTTTACCTCCGGTGCTGCAGCAGCAGTACTGTTTACCCATGTTGCCCATCTCATTCGCGGTAAAAAAATGGATGAGGTCGTTTTTAACGGTGTACAGGCAGCTGCCAAGGTTATGCTGCTGATGCTTCTCCTGGTCAGTGTTGCCACCTTCTGGAAGATGGTCTCCTTTTTTGTCGGCGGCACTGATGCCGGTCGCTCTGCGGCTATGGCTCTGATCTCCGGTCCGCTGTCCACAAATTTCTGGACATATGAGATTGCAATCGGTCTGGTTGCCCCGATTTTACTGCTGGCAGTAACACGGGTACGCAGCGTATATGCTATGTCCATAGCAGCCTTAATGACCCTGGTCGGGATGTTTGTTTCCCGCATGGACATGGTGATTGCCGGTCAGCTTGTCCCGCAGTATGCTGGCATCGACAGCAGTCTGCCGCAATATCTCAACTATATGCCCTCCGGTTATGAGTGGATTGTGGCTTTTGGCGGAATCGGTTTGACCGGTGTAGCCTTTCTTCTGGGCGAGCGTTTTTTTGGTAAGACCTTTGCCGAGCATGGTGAGCATTGAGCAGGATGCCCTGCGTACAAGAGATGTCATGCTGTAATACAGGAGGGGAATTCCTCTCCTGTAAACTCCGGGTAAGAGGACTGAGATGGTAGATGAGAAAAAAGCAATCTTCACCATAGGCGTAGCAGCACAAATGCTTGAGGTCCATCCTCGAACCCTGCGTATTTATGAGCAGGAGGGCTTGATTAAACCTATGCGCAAAGGCAAGTGGCGTTACTACACCATGAATGATGTAAAGTGGATTGAGTGCCTCCGGGAGATGATTCACGAACATGGTATTTCTATTGCTGCAGTTAAAAAATTACTCCAGTACACACCCTGCTGGAATATTACTGACTGTCCTGTGGAAAAGCGGCAGCAGTGCACGGCCTTTCTTTCCAATGGGCTGATTCCGAAAAAGATTGATCAGGGTAAACCGCGCAGGGCGGCGAGTGTGGATCTTAATGCCGTCTGAGCGCTGACATAATTGGTAACTCTTCAGAAGTGCCTTACAGAGTGCGCTTACCGCTTCACAGTCTAAAATGAACGAATCCAAGGCACTCCTGAAGTTACCATGATTCATAGATAGGCACTAGATAGCCCGAATTTCAAACAGGCCGTATATCATTCAGGGAAACCTGTATGGTATACGGCTTTTTTTATACTGATATTCCTGTCGTCCGGGTAACCGTGAGCTCTGTTGTTGAATCGTTTGGGATTCTGGGGTATATAATTTCTCTGAAGGTTATTCAAAGGTCATTTTTCATGAAACCTTATGGTGACTGTCTGGGGGCATTACAGGAACAGTACATTTCCGCCCCCAGCCGTATCGTTGTTTCTATCTATATTTTACTTGAGTGGAAATCAGGATGAAATCACAAGTTCTCTTAATTATCTGTATTTGCATAGCATCTTTTTCCGGTAATAGTTTCGCAGCCCTTGTCGGTTCATCCCGGCCGGTTGCCAAAGAAAATTTTCAAAAACTGATAAAAACCAACGAGTGCCCATCGTGTGATCTGGCCGGTGTTGTACTGACCAGGGTCGATCTCTCCGGAGCTAATCTTGAAGGGGCAAACCTGGCCGGAGCTAAATTACTGTTGGCAAATCTTTCCGGCGCTAATCTGAAAAACGCCAATCTGCAGGGAGCTGCACTTGGTGGTGCTGATCTGGCCGGTGCCGATCTCAGTGGCGCTAACCTCACAGGCGCTGTCCTTGAAGGGGCATATCTGAAAGATGCCAAGCTCGACGGGCGGATAATCCAACAGAAAATAGATGAAACCGAAGACTTGTCCGAGGTCTCCGAGAATAAATATGTCGACGATGAATCCCGGGGAAAAAATGTTCCTTATACCCAGGATGATGTTGTAGACAAGAGTCAGGATCTCGAAGATACTCCACCTGCTGCCCCTGTGAAACCGCAGGCACAGGGGGGCGAGGCAACAGATGACAGCAGCATGGTTGAATCCTCTGCCGCATCTTCGAAAAGACTGGTTCCCATGGCTGACGCCGTTGTCCACAGCTCCGGTAAGGCAGAATCCGTTGATATTAAAACAGTACCGGAGCCGGCCCGGACGCCGGATCCGTCCGATGCCGATACCGGTGAAGATACCGGTTTCTGGGGCTCTGTAACCTCTTTTTTCAGCAGTGATGATGCTGAAAAGGAGACGGATTCCAAACCCGTCGAAAAGACGACGGAAGAGGTGGCTGCTGCAGCTGAACAGCCTGCTTCCGACACCACTGTACAGACCGGGAAAGATCAACTGGCATCTGATGCCGGAGTTATGACCATGATTGAACAGATCGAAGGCCCTGCGCCTGAACCTGAAGAGATCAAGGTGGATGAGCAGAGTCCAGCTGTGGTGGAAGAAACGGTCGCTGTCTCAACCGACACGAATGTTGACACGGCCGCTACTGCTTCTGTCCCGGTTGCTCAGGCTGCAGAAGAAGAGACTGCAGCAAGCGGGACAGCTGTTCAGGAGACTGCTGCTGAGAGTGAACCATCGGCCCCACAGGAGGTTGATTCAGCTGAAACTGCTGCGGATTCTTCCGTCAACAATATGGTCTCGCGGATAGAAGCTGATCAGGCAGCAACACCCGCATCTGCAGATGCGGTAGTCTATGGTGTCGAAACGCCGGAGCAGGCCAGGGCCGGAAAGGAGTTGGCACTGGCCAAACTGCTTGATGTTGATAAATGTGTCGGTTGTGACCTTGCCGGGGTGGATCTGTCTGGGAAAAGTCTTGGTGATGTCGACCTTGAGCGTGCGGATCTGCAGGGGGCAAATCTTGCAGGTGTGAAACTACGTG
>WFRY01000481.1 GCA_015486315.1 Desulfobulbaceae bacterium | reverse complement strand
TATGTGTACTCTGGGAAGAGAATGGGGCGGTGAAATCAAGCGGTGAGCGGGGTTAGGTCTTGCAATGTTACCTTTTTCAACATCAATATATCCTCGTTTTCGTCCTATCCCCCCACTGTTGATGTCAGCCTCCATAATGCAACCGCGGCGGTACATGACCGCCAGACCCGGGTTGCAGGCAGTTTTGATCGTCTGCTGAACAATATCAGGACAGCAAAGGAAATCGGACTGCGCTGTGAATGTATTTCAACACCGACGGTTTGGAATGAACATCAGATTGAGGAGATGTTTAAACTCTGTGACGGGATGCAGGTACCCTTGAATTTTCAAGGCCCGGTGGGGCCGCGTGACAACGGCGATACCGCCCCTTTGACCATTCAACCCGCTGAAGCAACCTGGAATCTGATCACCGCGCTGCAGAAAAAACGGCGTGCGCAGCAGAAAAATTCA
This sequence comes from Desulfobulbaceae bacterium, assembly GCA_015486315.1. Taxonomy (GTDB): domain Bacteria; phylum Desulfobacterota; class Desulfobulbia; order Desulfobulbales; family Desulfobulbaceae; genus Desulfobulbus_C. The sequence continues at coordinate 4,927 of WFRY01000481.1, read as the reverse complement.
GCAGTTTTCACAGGGGATTTTGCTGCCGATATTTTCGAAGATACTCAGGAAGAACCCGCCATGTGCAGCGTGGGCGTATCCGGGGTGGATATAGATCCTTTCGGCAACGTGCAGGCCTGTATGCATCTCCAGGAAAGCGCAGGCAGCCTGCATGAGCAGTCCATTCGGGAGATTTGGGAAAACTCGCCCCTGTTTTTAAGGGCCAGGCAGCGGGCCGTCGAGGCCGCGCGACAGTTTATCGACAGTCCGCCCCGTCAGTACGGTGCCCCGCTGTTCTGCATTGCTGTGGAAGAAAATGCCCGCAAACAGGATACCATTCACTGCATGGCCAGGCGGTCATGAGCAGATATTCCTGGAACCGGCACAATTCACACGATATAATGAGATCTTCGGAGATGGCTGCCCCGGCTCGGAAGAACTGAATAGTTCCTCTGCTTGAGAGTCGATCCCGGCTGCACTGTTTCCTGCAGGCAAAATTCCGGCAACAGAAATAACAAGAAACCGATTAATAATCATTGACAGACCTTTTTCCGCAGGCTATTATAGTAATCAGTATCATTGCTGCTGCAAGATAATTACCTGTTAGTTCAATTAGATATCAATTTCACTTATATCTTCACAAAAATAAATTCATGTCGTAGCTGCATACTCTTCTTACTGCAGCAATACTGTTGAAAGTATGAAATAGCGTCTGAAAAGACGTTGCCCATTAAAATTTTATGGAGGAAAAGAAATGCAAATGAAAAAACTGGGAGCGCTGTTGACCGCAGGCGCAGCACTGGTGGGACTGGTTGTCTCTCCCGTCATTGCAGCCGAGGTTGTTGTAGAGGCCAAACAGGTGTTTGAGAAAACCGTGGATAACTTTGTGGTACTCTACGATTCATCAAGTTCAATGGCTCAGAAGTATGCCGATACGGAGATGCTGAGAATCGAGGCGGAACGACAGGTACTGACCGAGGCAAATAACACCCTGCCCAACCTGGACTGGAATGCCGGCCTCTTTATCTTTACTCCCGGCGCTGCTCCGTCTATAGAAGGATCGTTTAAGACTGTTCTGCCGATGGGCCCCTACAACAAGGCGACATTCGGCAAGGCTGTGGAAAGCCTGCCTGTGACTGCTACCGGCCCTACTCTTGTACAGAGCGGTCTGGCGGAAGTTGACAAGGTTATCAGTAAACTCACTGGTAAAACAGCTGTCTTTATCTTCACCGACGGAACCTATTCAGAAGACAAGCGTTATGAACTGAAGCCCCTGGCACTTGCCAAGACTCTTGTTCGCAAATATGACACCTGCATTTATGCGGTAAGCAGTGCAACCGGACAGACAGAAAAAGATCTTGTCAAGGGAATGGCTTCGCTGAACGAATGTTCCATGGTAATTCCCTTTGACAAACTGCTTGGTCATCCCGGATACACCACTGGTGCCCTGTATAAAGTTATCGACCAGGTCGTTGAAATTGCGGCCGCAGATGGTGTTTTCTTTGATTTCAACAAATCAGATATTAAAGCTGAGTACCATGCAAAACTGGATAACCTAGGGGCTATCATGGAAAAAGATAGCAATACTCGCCTGGTATTAGCCGGATACACCGACGGTGTTGGTTCCGAGGGGTACAACATGGAGCTGTCCCAAAAACGTGCAGAGGCTGTACGTGATTATCTGTTGGGTAAGTTTAAAATCGACAAGGATCGCATAACCTTAAACTGGTACGGCAAGGCTGATCCTGCTGCCAGCAACCAGACTCCGGAAGGACGTGCGCTGAACCGGCGTGTTGTCGGGATCCTGTCTGCTATGTAACAGGTCTTATCCATCCTGATTTTTTCGGATAACATATGGCACCCGGGGGTTACCCCGGGTGCCATTTTTATTTCTGATTCTCACAGAAGGACAGCTCATCGAAACATCCGGTGATCAGAATATCCCTTGATCAGAGCTGAGGATAGTGGTAATCAGACTTTTTATTAGAATACCATTGGATTCCGGCTTATCTCCATACACAATAACTTCTCCCTCTTACCAATATTCCTTGTCACTGCAATCACAGCCTCTTCGGCAGCCGCAGGACAAGTCCGGGGACGAACAACCAGTTATACGTCACCGGGGGGTATTACCGAACAGTGTATTGCCCTGTCCCACATTCCGGGAGGCTCCTATGGATCAGAGGATACGAGACAGGAGCAAAGGTATTGCCGGATCAATCTCTATGACCGTAACATTGCCCTCTGTCCAAAAATCTGGAGCACCAGTGCAGGCACTATCATCTATGACCTGTCTTCCGGTTCATATGCGGGCAGAGCCGGGCAGTTTGAACAAACCGCCTGCAGAGAGAGCAGGAAAATAAAAAAACTTCCAGTCAAAAAACTGGCCAAGTTTAAATCCACCATGAACACCCGGCAGACCAGCGGTACCTTTTCAACCGCTTCCCTGCTCTACTACCATTTTTCCAGGTATTTTAACACAGTGGTTAAGGTCCCTGTTGCCGTATGGCGTTCCATTGACCGCAAAAATCACCTGCAGCGGGTAACGAAAAATGGAGAACTGCTCAGCCGCAAGAATCATATGCTCCATGCAGGCTGGCTGACCCTGCAAGCTGCTGAAAAAGATCCGACCACCTATCACCCTGAAGACGAACTGTTTACAGCCGATGCCGAGGCCATCCACGGTGTGCTGCTCAACAGTCCCGGACATCGATACAGTACAACCGTTAATGGCAGCCGGGCTTCCGGATGGGGCACCGGCCAGAATAATGATTTTCAAAAAACAGCTCCTTATCTTGCCCTGCGCTCGAACAAACCACTCGCAGATGCCGTCAGGCAAGGTCTGCACGCTGCACCACGCAGCAACAGAAGATTAAACCATGACCTGAGCAGCAATCTCTCAGCGGAACAAATGGTATTCTGGATGACCGAGTTAAGCGAAATTACCCTGCTTGATTTTATTTTCAACCAGCAGGATCGTATCGGCAATATCGATTATATCCACTACTGGTATTGGCTTGACGGGGATCAGATCCACAGGATAAAGGCCCATGGTAAAAAAATCCCCCCGCAGTTAAAGGGAAAAAATCCGCTGCTCCTGAAACGTACCCAGCTCAATGACAACGATGCGGGTGGCCGGGTCGAGTATATAAATTATACCAGAAAGACCAAAATGCTTGAAAAGCAGCGCCATTACCGAGCTGCTACCTACCGGCGGCTCCTGACGTTGCATCAGGATTTTACTGTTCAGGGAAAACTGTATCAATATCTGTGTGACACCTTTGCCCTGTCTAAAAAACAACGCCACACTATTATCAAAAACACGGCGCAGGCAACGGCAATACTGCAGAAAACCTGCCATGAAGGCAAGCTGCGTTTCGACCTTGAGCCTGATGAATTTTTCCGCTCAGGACATGTCGTACAACAAAAAATCGACTGTGACCAGCCATGATGAACAGACGAAAATTTCTCTGCTGCCTGCTCAGTGCCGCCGCCTGCCGAACTCTCTCCCCTCTTACGGCCTCAGCAGGCAGGAAAAAACAACCCCTGCTCCGCGTTGCTGTTCTCTCGGACCTTAATCATTCCTATGGCACCATTGGCTACGACCCACCGGTTCGGGCAGCAATAAAGCGGGTGATTGAGCTGCAACCGGATGTTGTTCTCTGCACCGGCGATATGATTGCCGGTCAGCGTACTGCACCGAAACTCAAGCAGAAACAGCTTGAAGCAATGTGGCAGGCCTTTCATGAAACAGTGACCATTCCGCTGCAAGAGGCAGGAATTCCCTTTGTTCCGACCCCCGGCAACCATGACGGGTCCGCCTCACCTGGTTTTCAGTTGGAGCGCACCATGTACCGGAAGCAATGGGAAAAATACCGCCCTGCCCTTTCGTTGCTGGATGGCGGCAACTATCCCTTTCATTATGCATTGAGCATGAACGGTGTACTGTTTGCCGCTCTTGACGCAACTGTTGCCGGTCCCATTTCGCCTGCGCAGATAAAATGGCTTGCCGGTGTGCTGCATAAGACAGGACAGAAGAGCACTGCACGGCTAATCTTTGGTCATCTCCCGGTCTGGCCTCTTACAGTTGGCCGTCAAAGAGGAATCCTGAAGGATACGGAACTTGAAGAGCTGTTCTTAAAAGAATCCGTCAGCGTTTATCTCAGCGGTCATCAACATGGATATTATCCGTTTTACCACAATGGTCAATACTATGTGGGCCAGGCAGCCCTTGGTTCCGGGCCACGTCGCCTGATCGGCGAGAAAAACCGCTCTCCCCGCGCCTTTACCTTTATCGAAATATCCCCTGACGGAACACTGGATGTCACAGCCTTTAGCGGCGCTGGATTTACCCGGGTTGTCAAACGCTCAAGCCTGCCGGAAAAAATTGTATCCGGCGACATTACTCTTACCCGAGATGATCTGGAAAAATAATACACATGATGGTAACCGGTAAAACCATCGGCAGGTAACTTCTCCAAAAGTGATGGCAAGTTGCTATATCCTACTTTATGGATCAAAATTTAGGCTATCTCCGGCTAACAACATGCCGAACTGGCTGATTTACCGTTAATTCCGTTTGTTATCCCCGAATATTGTTATCGGGGATCCAGGAGTTTTACTGCCACTTTTGGAGAAGTTACTTGGGCACGACCTGACCGGCATGACGAATATTGCCCATGGCAACGACTTCTATTTAAAAAAACGCAAGGAGAAACACCATGACCCCCTGTACACGCCGTACCCGTCCCTCATTTAACGCCTGTATCCTGGCAGCAGTACTTCTGCTCTCACCCCTTGCAGCAGGTAATGCTTCTGCCCGGGCATTTGACAAGGTCCTTAAACTTGAAGGAGTCTCCTTTCATGTCACCTGTCCCAACGATTCTTCGCTCAATAATCTGCTAATTGTCCCCGGTGGGCTGAAAGGTGACAATGCGGTTATTAACCG
>WFRY01000480.1 GCA_015486315.1 Desulfobulbaceae bacterium | reverse complement strand
CAGCAGGTCCTACAAGAGAATCTCTTGACCCGGTTCGCTTTTTCTCCAACCGTTCCTCAGGGAAAATGGGCTATGCGGTGGCTGGCGAGGCCATGCGAAGAGGGGGAAGGGTTACCCTTGTGACAGGCCCATGTTCCCTGCAGCCGCCCCCGGGGGTAAATGTGATAAACGTGGTAAGTGCCGCGGAAATGGCTGATGCAGTTGAAAAACAGGCCATAGAGGCAGATATAATCATTATGTCAGCAGCAGTTGCAGATTATTCCCCTGCGGAAAAAAGTGACATCAAGATCAAAAAGGGCATGGATACAGTTACTCTGACCATGAAAAAAACCAGGGATATACTATCCTCGGTCTTGGAAAAACGCAGGCCCGGACAGATTATCACAGGCTTTTGTGCAGAAACAGGGGACCTTGAGGCAAAGGCCATGGAAAAGCTTGAAAGAAAACCGGTTGATCTTCTTGTGGCAAATGATGTCACAGAACATGGGGCAGGCTTTGACGTGGATACAAACCGCGTACTGCTCATAGACAGGGATCATAATCAGGAAAAACTCCCTTTGCTTTCAAAGGAGGAAGTCGCAGTGAGGATTATAAACAGGATAGAGGGATTTCTGCGTTGACCGCCCTCACCGAGTGTAGCAATGAATCAGACGCGGTGCTGAAATCAATCTGACTCCTGACCAAAGATATATACGTCATCGTTACTGCTACGTCCGCCCGGATCCCCTATCCACTGAAAATCAGCGGTTTAAGGATTCACCTCACTTCAGTTTCAGCCTTTAAAGGAAAGCGATAGGGATGTTCTATGATATCGACAGAAAGATCGACGTCCATATCGGGCCAGTAGAAATGGCCTGGGGTAAGTTCGACCACATACAGTATTGATTTTACGGGTTTGTCCTTGAACCACGGGAATTCATCAAAAGGCAGAAAAAGCTCTCTTTCGCCGTACAGGATCCAGAAACCGTGTGCGGATATGTTGGTAACCTCAACGGGGAAAATATCTTTTCCATGCGCCGGTAAGCCCATTGTAGTGCTCTTCTATGATTGTTTCGATACTTTTAAGCTGTTGTCTGGTCAGACGATAATTCCTGGCAAGCTCTATATCAGACTCAAACCAAAATTTCGCTTCACCGTCCCCGGTTATTACGTGTACGTGCATTCTCGGTTACTCTCTTGAAAAAAGGAAAAACCTGAAGCACAGTGGGACTCATAAATTCCATCTTACAATAAAAGCAGCATATTGGGAATTATTGACCTCGCTGACCCGGATATTCGACATAAAATATTATTCACTCCTTTTTGTCTCGCGACAAGCAGTATTGTCAGCTTATTATGGCTGATGTATTAAGCATGTGTACAGCACCCAAAAATGATATCAGACAGGAGAGAAACGAATGGAACGTACAACAATTATGCTGCCGCATGATCTAAAGTTACAGGTCGCTCAACATGCAAGAAGAAAAGGAATATCCATGGGGGAACTGATTCGCGATGCCATTACCGCCGCATTGTCTCAGGCCGGAGATAACGGTAAGAGTGACGACCCTCTCTTTTCCGACAATGAAGTTTTCCAGGGGCCTGCACCGGCAGATATTGCTGCTAACCATGACGAGTACCTTTACGGAAAAAGATAATGGTTTTTCCTGATGCCGGTGCGTTCATTGCTCGTTTTATTAAAAATGATCAATACCATCAACAAGCGATCCAAACCTGGGAGTTATTACGAAAGGAAGATACTAAATGTGTAACCAGTAATTTTGTATTGGATGAGACATTTACTCCTTGGTCGACGAACCGGGTACCAGTTTGCTCATGGACGAGCACTCAATATATATGCATCCCGGTTTTTATCTATTATGCGCCCTGACCTGGATGACGAGATGAATGCCCTGAATTATTTTCAAAAATATGCTGACCAGGCCATCAGTTTTACCGATTGCATTTCCTTTGCCCTGATGGATCGGATAAATGTTTTGGGGGTCAGGTCTTGAAATATAACATTTAATCTGGCAGATTATTCACATGGCACGACCGCTTCGTTTAGAATTTCCAGGCGCAGTTTATCATGTTACCTCCCGTGGCAATGCCCGCGCAGATATTTTCCTGTCTGATCCAGACCGGCTTGATTTTCTTTCTATTCTGGGTAGTACGGTTGATCGGTATAATTGGCTCTGCCATGCCTATTGCCTCATGGATAACCATTACCATTTATTGATTGAGACCCTGGATGCCAACCTTTCACTTGGGATGCGTCAACTGAATGGAATCTATACCCAGAAATTCAATCGTAATCACACAAGGGTGGGGCATGTTTTCCAGGGCCGCTATAAGGCGATCCTTGTTGAAAAAGGCGAGCATCTTCTGTTACTTTGCCGGTATATCGTCTTGAATCCCGTGAAGGCCGGAATGGTAAAAACCCCCGAACAATGGCAGTGGAGTAGTTATGCGGCAACTACTGGAATCCGCAAGGATACCTCGGGGTTGCTTACCACTGATTGGGTGCTTGGTCAGTTTGCAGGAGAGGTACGCGCCGCCCGGAGAAGGTATAAGGAGTTTGTAAGGAATGGTATTACTGCTTCTCAAAGGCCGTGGGAATTATTGAAGGGACAGGTATTCTTTGGCAGCGCCCGGTTTATTGCAAGGATGCAAGAGAAGCTGACGGAACATAAAGAGGTTGGCGAAATTCCACGAGAGCAAAGGTATCCCGGACGGCCTTCCCTGAAGATGATCTTTGCTCAGGTTGGCAACAGGAAGGAGCGGAACGATAAAATAAAAAAGGCCCATTTTGAGTATGGCTATACCCTTAAACAGATTGCGGATGAGCTAAGTCTGCATTACACCACGATAAGCAGGGTGATTAACACTTCTTAAAATGTAGCAATTCAAGACCTGACCCCAGTTATCTAGTCAGGCTTGAACTAAAGGAAAAAACATGAAAATACAAGTGGACAAACTTGGCCCTCTTGGACATGCGGCATTTGAATTGGGCGATATGACAATTATCTGTGGCAGGAACAATACTGGCAAGACCTACGCCACCTACGCCACCTATGGATTTCTTGATTTTTTAAGATCTGAGTTCAATTTTTCTGTTTCCAGGCAACAGATTCATTCCCTGATGAGTGAAGGAGCTGTCTCCATAGACCTGACAATTTATTCAGATGCAACAAAATTACAAAAGCAGATAGACAGGGCCGCTAAAAAATTTACCAGTATTCTTGGACAGATTTTTGCCGGAAACGATAAACTGTTTGAAGACTCGCAATTTTCTTTTTTTCTGAACCTGAATGTTAAACATAAACAACTTGCACTGAAAAAGGAAATAGGTTCTGCGGAGAAGACTATCCTGAAAATTGTAAAGAAGAAGGATTCTGACAAACTTCTTGTGACATTAATGGTGAACAAAACCAGTGATGATGTCCCTCCAAGGCATTTTGTTGAAACTGTACTTGGAGATACGATACGAGAAATAATACTCAATGCAGTCATTCCGCGACCTTTTATTGCCAGCGCGGAGCGTACTGGTTCTGCCATATTTCAGAAAGAGCTGGATTTTACGCGGAACAGGCTTGTTGATCTTCTTGGCGACAAGACAGAGAATCTTCATCCCATAAAGCTGTTTATTGGCAAATTCAGTGGCGAATACCCTATCCCGGTAAAACGTAATGTAGATTTTATTAGATCTCTTCCAAACATTGTGCACAAAGAAAGTTTTATTAACAAGGAACATCCTGAAATACTGTCTGAGTTTCAGGATATTATTGGCGGTGAATACCGCGTTACAAAAGATGGCGAGATTCGTTATATCCCCAATACCAACAAGCGGATTAAACTGGCATTAGTTGAAAGCTCCAGTGCGGTCAGGTCATTGCTGGATATAGGTTTCTATCTTCGGCATGTCGCACGGCATGGTGACATGCTGATGGTTGACGAACCTGAACTGAACCTGCATCCTGAAAATCAGCGCCGGGTTGCCAGACTCTTTGCAAGGCTTGTCAACCTTGGCATCAGGGTATTTATCACCACACATAGCGACTACCTGATCAAAGAATTAAACACTCTTATCATGCTGAATCATGACAAGAAACATCTTAAACAAATCATGAAAAATGAGGGTTATAACAAAGAGGAACTTCTTAAAGCCGGGCAGGTGCGTGTCTATATTGCAGAGGAAAAACTTCTCAAAAAGCCTGGAAATAAAAAGCGTTCTCGTTGTCTTACCCTTGTTCCCGCGGATATTGACCCGGAACTCGGCATAGAAGCCAGGAGTTTTGATACCACAATTGATGAGATGAACCGGATTCAGGAATCCATTCTTTTCTCTGGAGAGGATGAGTAATGGTGGTGGATGTATTACGTGATTTGCTGGTTGATGATCTGTTTGTAGAAATCTCCGAGAAAGATGGCCGCAGTTTTGTTCGTCTCAGGGAATCAGGGAGAGATGCAAAACTGAAGCGCGTTGATATATATGACATCCCCAAAGGGTCACTGCTTCTCAAGCTGGACAAGTATGAACAACCCAAAACTCTGTTCAAAGGGACACATGGTGAGAGACAACGCTGCGATTATGTATTGGTGACTACCGTAAGGAAAAATCCAGTGCTTCTTTTTATTGAGATGAAATCCAGACATGTCAAAGATTCCCAGGTCCGTAAACAGTTTATCGGCGCTGAGTGTATCTTTGATTATTGTGATGCTGTTTTGAACCGTTTCCACGGCAAGGACGGGCTGGTTAGTCAGTGCAGGAAATATTTTGTGGTGTTCTACAAACCGAGTATAGCCAAGCGCACTACACGGCCCGCACTGCCCAGAAAAAATAATGATTCTCCTGATCGGCCATTGAAATACCCCTCTCCGCAAAATCCCTCCCTGAAGGCCCTGGTGGCTCTATGAAAGACAAAAAAATTACCCGGATTAACGTATGGAACAACCCAGAATCATCGTCCACACCATCAAAGCCCCGTAAACGCATGTCAAAAGCAGATCGGCTAAAGGCCCTGCTGCCAGCCAAGCTCGGTAAAGCTATAAGGCTGCCGGTTCCTGATTTTTCCGATCCAGACCGTCCCCTGACATGCTTGGAGGCTGATTTTTTCCCATCGCCCAGATCAATGCGGTATCGAACCTGGAAGGCAATGCGGGGAAACCGATTTACCAAATGTCCAAATGGTGGGCTCGCCGCCGTTCCAGAGACAAAAGGGGGACAGGGAGACAAAAGGGGGACAGGCGAATAATGGTTCTCTTGACACGTATCTGCTCAGAGGGCGCTGCAGATGCAAGGCGGAGGGGGCGAAGTCGTACTGCCCGTACTTCGAGCTCCCGACAACGCAGCAGATGCGGTACCCCCTGAGCAGATACGCTCTGCTTTCACAAGGAGGAAGTCGCGGTCAGGATTTTAAACAGGATAGAGGGGTTTCTGCGCTGACCACCTTCACCGAGTAGACAATCAAACGCAATACTGAAAAAGAAAAAGCCGCGAACAGCATAACCATTAACATAAGGAGGGCATGCTGCCGCGGCAATTTTTTTGTTATGCCGAAAATTTCGACTTAGAAATCAATCTGGCTCCTGAGACCAAAGATATATACGT
>WFRY01000479.1 GCA_015486315.1 Desulfobulbaceae bacterium | reverse complement strand
TCCATATTGCCGATAGTGTAAAAATTATCTGTATCACCGGCTTTCTCAAGATGCTGCAATGGGATGACTCCCTCACCGGTCAAGGTATAGAGGAAGCCGACAATGCCCTCGTAATTGTAGCCGTCAATAATATGCTGATTTCGGTCGTTATCATCCGAGGTGTAATAGTGAACGTCTGACGATGGATTGTAGAGGCGAAAAAAGTAGCCGCAGTTTTCATGATTGAACTTGCGGTCAGAGATGCAGCATTCTACTTTTTCATAGGTATAGCCAGTGGCGGCATCACGCTGAACTGGACTTGTAGTATAGAAATGGTCTTTGTTCGTGGGGTTGTACATGCGGAACAGCGGGACGAACACCGGCTTCTCCGCTACCGGCAGGTGATAGGTGAATGATCTTATTTCCGACTCCTGGGTTGTTCCGTCAGAAAGATGAGCAATAACCTTCCAGTAATAAGTATTGTCAGGCAGGTAGTTGGTTACCTGGTATTGACTCTCAGTGAGAGTTTGCGGAGAACGTATATGAATACCCGGTTCGTGGATTTCGGGAGAACCAAAACCGGAATTATTGTCCACCAGGATTTCGTAGTGATCAATTCCCGGGACATCAGACCAGTCAAAACTTATATTTGCACTGGTCACGGTTTCGGCACTTTCAGGGGAATACAAATCAACCTGAGATGCTTGCCGGGGGATAAAACTTTCAACATCCGACCACTCACCCCATACGGTTCCATCACTATTCAAGGTTCTCATCTGCCAGTAGTGGGTTTGGCCCCACTGTAGAGGACCATCGTAATTATACGATGTGGAAGTATCTGGGATTGCATTCTCATTGAATATTGTTGTACTAAAATCAGGAGTTGTTGAGACTTTCAGGTTGTATGCCCCTGCTTCGTTTACCTCATTCCAGGTGAAATGGTACGGCGGTCCTATAAGGTTCTGTCCTCCAATTGGTGACCCTAAAACTGGTGCCGGAAGATGCGCATTTACTGTAAACCACCTTAACTCCGACCAAGAACTCCATGAGCCAGAGTATGTACGGACGCGCCACCAGTATGTGTCGTCATCAAGTGGGGAAGGGGTATAATTAAAAGAATTCCAGTGAGATTCATCGATTATGAGGTTGGAAAAACTTGAATCTGTTGCAACCTGAACTTGAAAATAGCTGGCGGAACCAGATTGGATCCAGCTTAAATCAGGAGTTGGGTCATCAGTAGTAATACCATTTGATGGAGTATTTAAAGACGGAGCCGGTAGGGGGGGATCAGTCGAAGATATATTTATCGGGGTAGAATCGTAACCAGTGTTGTTGGTTTCATCCAGTTCTGTCCAGTAACCATCCGTATCACTGTTTGATGTATAGTCAACATAGGCGCCGATGTAGTATGATCCATGTACTCCGTCAGGTAACGTGAACGATATGCTTTGAGAAACGGTCAAGCCAGTTTGAAGAGCGTCTTTTTCAACATTGAAATGCGCCAAAGATTGATCGGTTAAAGAGATGTCATTATCAGGGGACAGTAAAATTTCGACTCGAATATAGGTTCCGGCTTGGTCAATGGTATATCCTTGATTTTGTACAGTGACTTGGACAGTAATGCTATCCCCTTCATTGGCAGATGATGGGGCGTCAACACTTTCAACTATAAAGTCTGGAGTGGCAGATGCAATTGCTGGAAGGAAAAACAAACTTATTAATATTGACCAAAAAAATAATTTACTGTTGCATAATTTGTGCATAAGTCTATTCCTTCATTAGGCAAAAAGCCCCAAGGACCCAATGTGGAAGGTACGGCCTATAGATAGACCTCACGATATAGAATTAAAATTTCCTTTCCAGTCCACATTGTGAGTCTATCAAACGAATATAAAGGCGGGAAACAGTCTCATTGACTGTTCAGATAGGTAAAATGCGGATTCCTCTCCTCCCCCATTCGACCATCTTCATCCGGAGCCTAAAATAACATGAAAACAAAAAGACCTCCGAATGAACCCGGATTCATTTTTTGAAAAGTTTTAAATATGCAATTATCATTCCAATTTTTATTTTATTTTTTGGTCAATATACCCCTATTTGAGGCACAAAATTAGCCTGCTTAGCGACACTCAAGAGAAATATTTTTCCACTATGGAAATATTTTTCCTTCCACTTTTTTATTTATACCTCTATTAGAACGGCCTATTTCGTTTCCAGAATCCCGAAAAAGTCAAGCTGTCCAGCTTTTTTTATACCTCACCCTAAGCGGCACGTTTGAAACATTTACTGTCCTTCCCCTGTAGGATGAATGCTTTCCATTGGACTGGGTAAAGAGATAAAATACCCGGTCAGGGAGTTCCAGTGCAGAGGCAGTGTCAAGCACCGGCTCTCTCATCTCCCTTCCTGAAAATGCCCCGCCTGCAAATATCCTTGTAAATACCTTGCGGCTTCCTGCCTTTGATGCCACGTAGCGGGATGTCTCCGGGTCGTTTACGCGGAAGAAGAGCTGGGTGTTGAAGTTATCCAAAAGGCGCCTTGCATTTTCCCTTTTTACAATGTCAGTGAGGTCTGCAACAGACTGGGTGAGCGCGTGAATTCCAACTCCGCAGCCCCGGACCTTGTTTAGAAACGTAATAAAATCCCAGTACAGGGCCTCGCTCAGTTCATCTACGTGTATCATGAGCGGCGGATCAAACCTTGATTTAAGTTCAGGGATGCGGCCGATATAGACGTTTCCTGCAAGATTCTGGAGCATGGAGAGTATCATGCGCTGAAGGGAGAGACCGGCATCTCTCATCACAAGGGACGGGACCTGGACAATCAGTATGAAGGGCTTTCCCTGTATGATACGTTCCACAAAGGCGTTTTCCTGTGTATGTCCCACTATCTCTCCAAGGGCGCCAAGGGATATGGCTGTAAGCACTGTGCGGAGGGTTGAAGTTACCTTGGCAAAGTAGTCCTGGGGCGAGGCAATCAGGGCTTCAAGGGCCGTGGTGACTGTCTTCTGGTAATTT
>WFRY01000478.1 GCA_015486315.1 Desulfobulbaceae bacterium | reverse complement strand
GGCCGGATACCATTACCCAGGACAATATCACCACCAAGTTCATTTATCAGGCTGACGGATCCATCACTTTTGAAACCGTACCAAACCACACGGTTTCGGTTTTGGCGACGAAGGCCAGTGCTGCAGGTGTTAGCACTTCTTTGTGCGAGCAGTATGCTGATAAAAGTGCGTATGAAAGAGACTTACTGATGCCTGATAGCAAACTATTGTCAGATATAGTGAAGCGTAAACTGAATGACCTCCATTATCCAATACTTTGCAGTAATACTGGTGCTTTAGAAAATGAGCATGTTTCATGGTTGGGGGCGTTTCGGGTGATGCTGTCTTTGGCAGCAGAAAATCAATGGGAAAAACTCGAAACAGTTTTGTATTACATAAAGCTCGTTTGGATATCAATAGATAAAATTACAGAAGAAACTATCGAGGAAAAACTGGCTGAATATGACCTTGAATGTAACGTTCCGAGCATTCAGGGAGTGTTCAAGGGTACATATACCATTCAGGTTTATGGTTGCTTAAACAATGATGATAACAGAACGTACAGCGGGGCGATGTCCATTTCGATAACGGAACAGAATCATAATGTGTTCAGCGGAACTTTTACCGGTGTTCTTGCCGTTGACAATTTTACCTTTTCAGAAATAGGCTCCATCAGTGGAACTATTGATTCATTGGGAAATATCAGAGGCACTACCAAGCATACGGCACTTGGGACATCAGGCACTGGAACCTTTACCGGAACATATTCAGGAAATAACTTGACAATAACCAACTCAGGAAAAGATACAGCTGGTGATATATGTTCATATACACGTCAGATAACAGTGTTTAAACAGTAATATCCAAATACTTCTGACGCGGCAGAGTTGACAGGCCTAGCTGTTTCTTGTTTTCTAATTATAACTGCCATAATATGTAAAAGTCCACGATTCTTGAAAATGATGACGAGGAGGCAAATCCATGAAATATCATAAAAATATGGTGGTATCGATATGCCTGGCCGTGGCCCTGACCTTTCTGAACGTTTCACCGGCCTTTTCCGGCGATTCTTTTGCGGATATTTTTTCCCAGACCAGGATCTGTTATTCTCATATCGCGGTTGACGACGGATGGGAGACCGAAGTCGCGGTTATCAACCCGACGCAAAGCTCCGTTACCGGAAGCTTCACCTTTTACGATATAACCGGCCGCCAGTTGGGCGATCCGGTGACACTGACTCTCGCTCCGCATGGCCGTTACCAGGTTGAGGTCGGTGCCGCATTCGGCGGGCGGGGGAGCATTGAATACATGATTTTCACCGCTCCCATCTATGGTTTGCGGGGATATTCGAAATTTTACAACGATAGTGAAGGCATCCGGGCGTCAATCATCGCTTCTCCTCCCCGCACGACCGGTCTTTTTGCCAAGATTGAAGACCAGGGCTGGACCGGGATCGCTTTTGTCAATACCTCTTCGGAAACTGCCCATGTTATATTGACGGCATACAGCAATGCAGGAAAAACCGTCGCCGTTGCCGACATGTACGTGAAGCCGGGTGAGAAGGTGGTGCGGACTGCCGAAGCTTTGTTTTCTCCAAGTTCGATCAACGAGGCAACCTATGTGAGCTTCACTTCCAGTCAGGGCGTGGTCGGTTTCTATCTCAACGGCTCGCCCCGCAGTACGGGCCACGAACTTGACGGTTCCCGGGCCTTGTAACTTTTTTCGTTTGCGTACCTGGCGATTGATGAAAAAGCCGGTCTCGGCTTTAGTCAGGAAACAGCCCTGGCATCCATCGTGAGGCCAGTTTGGCGGGGAAAGCGAGACGTAGTGGGGCGCGTGAACTTTCGGATGTGAGTACGCCGGCTTTAACCAGGGCGGATGTCAATCGCCTCGCGTGGCGGTCGGTGCAGCCCAGGAAATCGGCGACATCTCCTCGTTGCAACTTGCCGCGATACAGAATCGCTTCCATAACTTTGTCCGAGTTGGGCGGCAGCGATCCACTGCTGATCTTTTCGTTGACCCAGAGCAGAATGCGATTCCGCAGGTGATCCGGCTGGATCAGGTTTCCCATGAAATTAACCTGGTCGATACAGGTTTCGAGAAAATATTTTGTAAACCTGGCAAGAGCTTCTTCGCTTAAACTTCCCCGACCATCAAGATCATTTCTCCGGGGTTGATCGCAGCTTGCCAGGTGGGACTTGTACTCAACCACAGTCCGGGCCAGACCACGCGCAATCGACCAGATGCCGCCGGTGTCCAAAGTGTCGAGCAGCATGGCATGGGACATCAGGCGGGCAACCCGACCATTGCCGTCCATGAAAGGGTGAATCCAGAGCAGACGATGGTGGGCTGCCGCCGTTGCCAGGATGGCTTCGGTTTTGCCAAGCCCGGTGTAGGCCTGTTCAAAGCGGGCCATGAATCGAGGCACGGCATCCGGTTGGATTGCCGTATGGTGTCCCACCTGGACATTCTTTTCTCTCAGCTTACCCGGGGTAATCCTGGAGCGCTCGCCGGTGTCCGGGTTTTCGACGTACAGCAGGTGTTCCGGCAGTAATTCGCAAAACCGGCGATGGATTTCACATATCCCTTCCCGTGTCGCGGCTCGACCGGAGAGGTTGCCTTTATCTATCCATTGCTGTACTTCGACATGGGCCCTGGCTTCCAGTTGGTGGTTGCGTTTTTCAGTGTCCGTGCTGTAATCGTTCTTGAGAGCGCGTTCGATATCGACCGGATGAGTGTTGTGGTCCTCGATGAGGTTGCTGTAATAGCAGTTCATCGACCGGACAAGGTGGGCCAGGGCCGGCAAAATATCTTCGGGAAGGCTTCGGGACAACCCTGTTGAAGATCCCGTAAGCTCAAGTGCGAGGTCGGTAAGTTCCGGGCGATACCTGGAACTTGAACTGACCAGCATAGGCTCAATCAGGGTTGTCTGTTTTTGCTGCATTGACTTTTCATGTCCGGTTATATGTCCGGTTTGTGGGGTGGTTATCTGTTGGTTAAACCATTTATATCATGGTTGTTAATGCGATGCAATTAGTTTTAATGTGTTTAGTATTACGATAAAATGTCCGGTTATACTGGTATAATTTAGAGCCTACTTAAAAAGTATCAAGATGTTGAAAACATTGACTTTTATTCATTTTCATGATATGTAAAGTGCAAGAAAAATCAATTGATTTCATGAAAAAGGCTTGCACTT
>WFRY01000477.1 GCA_015486315.1 Desulfobulbaceae bacterium | reverse complement strand
GTGGAAACGACATCTTACCGCAGTATACAGATATAAATCATTTTCTGATTGCGTACAAAAAGCTCAGCCATGAACAAATTTATGGATCCCCGATAACAACACTCGGGGATGACGAGGGTTGCAACACTCGGGAATGACGAGACTTACAACTCCGGGGGATGGCGAGGGTTGCAACACTCGGGGATGACCAGGCTTGCAACTCCGGGAGATGAGGAGGGTTTGCAACTCCGTTATATTATAACCAGTCAGAGTGCCGGCCACTACTGAAAACCGTAGGTTGGGTTAGCGTGGTACATCGTCACATCTTGTCGGGTTACGCTGAGTTTTTCTTTACCTCCAACTTTACGGAGAATTTAAAGACAGCGTAACCCAACATGTGCAGTTGTTGAGCCGCTAACCCGACCTACAAGATGTTGATATATCGACAAAACACTTTTAGCTTGACGGCTATGCTCCTGACAGAGCCCGGATAAACGGACCGACCGCGTCAACCCCTTCACTGTCAACCAGCTTGATGGTTGCCGTGCCGATGACTGCCATATCTGCCTTTCCTTCCAGCATGGCCACATCTTTCCGGGTGCCGATACCAAAGCCCACGGCCAGAGGCAGCGTAGTCGATCGGCGGCAGCGACTGAGATATTCATTAAGATTATCGTTCATCTCGGTATGTTCTCCCGTCACTCCGCGCCGGGCCACGCAGTAAATAAATCCACTTCCCTGCCCGGCCACCTCGGTCATACGTTCATCCGTTGAAGTGGGAGTAAAAAACATAATAGCCGCCATGCTGCCCTCTGCAGCGAGACGCAGATATTCTTCTCCTTCTTCAGGCGGCAGATCCGGTATTATAAACCCCTTCATACCCATCTCGGCCGAGCGCCGGATAAAGGACTCAAGTCCGTATCGGTACACAATATTATAATAGGTCATAAACAAAAAGTTGACCTGCGGAAACTCCCGGACCATGTCGGCTGCAAAGATAAAACAGTCCTCAACCCGAATACCGGCGGCCAGTGCATCCTGGTTTGCCTTTAAAATAACCGGCCCGTCCGCCATAGGTTCGGAAAATGGTATCTGCAGCTCAATACAGTCGACTCCGTTTTCCGCCATCTGACGGATCACCTCCCGATTGACGGCCAGGGAAGGATAGCCAAGCACCAGGTGGGTCATGAGCAGAACAGGTTTATGTTGTAATCGTTGCTGCAGATCGTTTTGTATATGCATAGCCGGTGTACCGTGTAATTTTATTCTGTGTATTCCAAACGTTTCGCAACAAAATGGTGCGATTCAACCAAGTGGCGTTATCTCTCATACTCTTTTGCCCGGCCGATAATGAACTCCTTCCAGGAGGGATCATCAAAGGCATGGGCAATGGTAAAAATATCCTTATCGCCCCGGCCGGACATGTTGATGATAATTGCCTGGTCCCGGGTCATGGAGGACACTTCTTTTATTGCCTGCACAAAGGCATGCGAGGATTCAAGGGCCGGAATAATCCCTTCCTTCTGCATGGTCAGAGTCAAAGCCTCAAGTACTTCCCTGTCCGTTGCAGCCTCAAAACGCACCCTGCCCTGCTCGCCGAGATCCGCCAGGATTGGTGAGATACCGACATAATCAAGACCAGCGGCAATGGAGTGGGTGTCCAGCATCTGACCGTCGGAATCCTGGAGAAACATGGTCTTGTATCCCTGAGCTACGCCGGGGGCTGAGCGGTCACCAACCATCCGAGATGCATGCTCACCGGTATCAAGCCCCTTGCCTCCGGCCTCTACACCGACCAGCTCCACGTCTTCCTCTTCCAGAAATCCC
This sequence comes from Desulfobulbaceae bacterium, assembly GCA_015486315.1. GTDB lineage: Bacteria > Desulfobacterota > Desulfobulbia > Desulfobulbales > Desulfobulbaceae > Desulfobulbus_C. The sequence continues at coordinate 2,990 of WFRY01000477.1, read as the reverse complement.
TGAAAGATACCCATGGCATTGGAACCACCGCCCACGCAGGCATACACCCGGTCCGGCATTCTGCCATGCTGCTCGACAATCTGTTTGCGGGCCTCAATGCCGATAATTGACTGGAACCAGGCCACCATTTCCGGAAACGGATGCGGTCCGCAGACCGTACCCAGCACATAATGGGTATCATCCATACTGGTCACCCAGTCACGAAAGGCCTCGTTGATGGCATCTTTAAGCGTCCTTGATCCATCGGTCACCGGCACCACGGTTGCCCCGAGCTTTTCCATCCAGAATACATTGGGCCGCTGGCGGGCAACGTCTTCCTCTCCCATGTAGATGGTACAGTCAAAACCAAAACGGGCAGCCATGGTTGCAGTGGCAACTCCATGCTGACCGGCACCGGTCTCGGCAATAACCCGTTTTTTGCCCATCCGTTTCACCAGCAACCCCTGCCCCATGACATTATTGGCCTTATGGGCACCGGTATGGTTGAGATCTTCCCGCTTGATATAAATTTTAGCCCCGCCGAGATGATCGGACAGGTTTTCCGCAAAGGTCAGCGGTGTCGGCCTGCAGGAATAATTTGCCATCAGATCGACATACTCCTGCCAGAAATCCGCATCTGCCCGCGCCGCCTCATAGACTTTATTGAGTTCTGTAAAGGTCTGATACAGAACCTCGGGGATAAACGCCCCGCCCCATTGACCAAAATATCCTTTTTTCATACTATAATCCAAATTTAAGCTTTAAGATCAGACAGTTTTGCCCTGCAGGCAACGGCAAAATCTTCCGGAAAATGACCACAGATATAGCGCTGCTGGGCCTCGCTGAAGGCACCCATGGACCAGGGCAGTTTGGGCAGAAAAGAGTACAGCAGCCGCTGACCGTTTTGAATGCCTATCCTTTTCGAGTATTCGATAGAGGTTACCATCCGGGCGCCAAGTCCTGCAAAGACATGCTGGGCAGTGAGAATACCCCGATCAATAGACGCCCGCACTGCAGAATCCGCTTCCAGCACATTGCCCACCGGCCGGCCTTCATTATCACCAATCACCATCAGTTGCAGTTCCCACTGGGACATCTGAGCCTTGGGGACAAAGAGCATTACATGGTCATCAATAAAAACAATCAGATCTTTTGCACCTTCCCCGGAATCCGGGCGCTCATTCTGCCTGATGCAGCGAATATAATCACTGAAAAAATCACTGCTGTTTTCCTGCCGGTACTCTTCCACCACCTCGGCAACCTGATCGCCGCAACTGTAGCTTATTGACCGGTCGCCGTCCAGTAATTCCACATCCTCCGGCACCATGGCAAACTGCTGGTGGATCATCTGGTGGGAGGCATGGAGCCGATAGCCTGATCCTGAAAAGTCATAGCCGAAATTCCAGCCCCAGAGAGTGGCCGGATGACTGTCACTGTGGCCGGCAGCCGCCAGAATCTTCATTCGCAGTTGTTCAAGTTCCTGCTCCGTCAAACTTCGTTTTTTCCTCTCCACAGCTATACCGAATCGGTCAGCAAGGGTTACAAATATCCGCTGGTAATAGAGATGCCGTAATCCCCTCATGTCTGCAAGCGTCAAATCGGAAGTTCGGTAACGAACAGCATCGTGGGCCATGTTGGCGGCATAATGGCCCCAGGGAATATATGAATTTCGGCGCAGGTATTCAAAGACATGCGTCTCACCCTGCTCCTGATCACCAACAATTTCGCTCCCCCCCTGCACACCCGGCCGCAGGACCATAACCTCTTTATAACGATCGGGCAGGTATGGGTTATTGGCTATGGTTTCAAAGAGTTCAAAGTCATCAATATCTGCTCGGATCCTGCCGCCTTTTTCCAGGTAATTGAGCCCGACAGGTTGACCATCTCTATCAAACTGCATTCGGCAGCAACCCCGTGCCAGCAGAACAAGTTCTTCCGAATCAGTGGAATTTGCCGCCAGGTCATAGCGTACCGGGACAGGGAGGCGCTGTAAAACAGCCTCTATCTTGTCGGAGTCCACAACTCCAGCAAGTGCGGTGGTTAAAGAGCAGGCCGGCGCAGGGTCAATTGTAATCAAACCCGGATTCTCAGCCCGGGCTGCCGCCCAACCGGAATCAATATAGGTGGTTCCGCGAAAGGCAAGAGGATTTGCTATCTCATATATCCAGCGTGCTCCCTCCTCGTGTATATCACCGGCAGGAAAATTTGCCTTGTTATCATGGGTAGAGCCGTCCGGCATTATTCCCAGCGGCATACAGTACTCTTTCTCACGTAAATTGCGTACGCTGTAGCGGGGACGATGCACCCCCACCTTAAAAGCACCTTTTTTTGTGACGCACGTTCTCAGCATGATATCCACCAAGCCCAAAAAATATTTCTAATTGAAAAACATTCCTGGTATAGTATACCATCTATAATGATAGTTCATCTTCAATCATAGAACAAAACATTCCTTCCAGAAATGACTGCCGGTAAAAAATGCGGCACGGAAACAGTCTGAGAGATTTCCCATCATTTTATTGAGACTTCTCTACAGGCTACCTTATTAAACAACCGGGGTATAATTATGCAGGACGTTATTATAAAGGCTCCGTTATCCGGTGTCATCTTTCCCATTGAGCAGGTTCCAGATCCTGTCTTTGCCGGAAAGATGGTCGGTGACGGTATCTCCATTGATCCGATAACTGCAGTGCTGACCGCCCCGTTTGCCGGGGAGGTCACGCAGCTGCACAGCGCACTCCATGCGGTGACCGTTACCCACGCGTCCGGCCTGGAGGTCATGATGCATATCGGCCTGGATACGGTTTCTTTAAAATCAAAGGGGTTCACGGCCCATGTTGCTGAAGGCCAACAGGTTGCCCAGGGTGAAACACTGATTGAATTTGACGCCGATTACATTGCCACCCATGCCAAGAGTCTGCTGACCCAGGTTGTCCTGACCAATGATGAACTGGTGGGCATGGTAAAAAAGGCCGAAGGGCTCGCCGTGGCCGGTGAAACAGACCTGCTGG
>WFRY01000476.1 GCA_015486315.1 Desulfobulbaceae bacterium | reverse complement strand
CTTGAAACTCAAAGCATTGATTCGGCGAGCTGCGAGATCATTGTGGTGGATGACGGTTCTTCGGATGGAACTGCAGAGGTTCTGGACAGTTTTTGCCGGAAAACGGCATCCTGTTTCCTGTATGCTGTGCTCAAGGAGAACGGAGGCCCGGCCAGAGCCAGAAATATCGGCCTCTCCAGGTGTCGGGGCAGGGTGATTTTGATTTTGGGAGACGATATTGAACCGGCGGATTCCCTGCTGGCGCAGCATCTCGCGTTTCACCGGCAGTATCCGGATGACAGGGATGCCATGCTGGGGACTGTTTCTTTTCCCGAGGCATTACATGCTGATCGATTCATGCGCTGGCTGGAACAGGACGGAAGAAAGTATTTTTTCAATTACCAGGACCTGCAGGCCGGTGAACCTGCAGGTCCTCTATTTTTTTACACCTGCAACGTGTCTGTCAAAAAAAACCTTCTTGACAGAGTCGGCTGGTTTGACGAATCGTTTCCCTATGCCTCCCATGAAGATTTAGAACTGGGGTACCGTCTGGCCGAACAGGGCATGCGTCTGGTCTATAATCCCGATGCCCGGGGATATCACTGGCATTTACTCACCATACAGGGTATTGCACGGCGGGTGTACCTTATGGGACATTCCGCTGATATTTTCTGGAACAAGGTTGGTGACAGCGGTTCATCGGCACGCCGGCTGGCCCGGAAGATACTGGCAGGGTTCTGTACGATGGCCCCGATGGTCTCCCTGTGGAGAGGATTGCAGAAGAAAAATTATGACCCGGCAAGGGCATATCCCCGGCAGTGGCAGCTTTTGCTTTTCCTGAGTTTTTTTATAGGCCTTTCTGATGCACAGGCAAAAAGAAAGGTCCGTGTATAGATGGTTGTGCACGATATTGTTCAATGTCTGGGCGTTACCGGCAGTCTTGTTTTTGTTCTGATCGTGCCTTTTCTGTTTCCGGCATGGCTTTTGACCCGTAAGAGCGGCTGGCCGGTTGTGCTGCTTGCCGCCCTGGTGATCGGTACCGGTTTACAGGCTGCAGTCGGACAGATCTGGTCCCACATAACCAGGGCACATTCTCTGCAGGAGGTCTGGTTTTTCTTTTTTCTGGCGGCATGTGGAGTTGTTGTTGCTGTTTTGAGGCGCCAAACGTCCCGGACGAATAGCGAACAGAGCGGTTGCCATGTGTTTCTCTTTTTTATTCTGGGGGCGGCTTTTGTTGTCCGCAGCCTGCATCCGCTCCAGACCTTTGTTCTGGGCCAATCCGATGCCTATACCCACCTGAATTATCTGCGCTATATTATCAGTCAGGGATTTTTAGTCAATGGCGTGTATCCTGTGGGGTACCACTGGCTGCTGGCTCTGCCGGTACTGGTTTTCAAGATGGATCCTTATGTAATGGTCCGCTTCTGCGGAGCGTTTTTCGGTACCGGCCTGGTGCTGGCCATCTATGTTTTTCTCGACCGGATGTTTGACCGCCGTTCGGCTGTGTTCGGGAGTTTCTGCGCTGCCTGTTTTCCAGGTATGCTCCTGTTGATGAAAACCGGGGTCGGGGCCTTTGCCAACCAGTTCGGGCTGCTTTTGATTCCCTCCATTCTTTACCTGTACCTGCTGCTTCTCAAACGGGATGGTAAATCTGCAGGCTTTGCCGTTCTCTTTGTTATGGCCGGGCTGGGGTTTGCCGCCTCTGTGCCCATGATGCTGATCCATGTATTTATTCTTTTCAGTCTGGAACGTATCCTCTCCCTGCTTAACCAGCGGGAAAAATGGCTGCGCCAGACTGCGTTGCTGGTCAGTTTATGTCTGCCGGCGGTTCTGCTGATGGGGTATCATTTCAGTCAGGCAGGAGCCGGGCAGCGATTTCAAACTGCTGCAATCCTGACAAGCTATGGTGAACACGACAGGGCAGAAACAGAAAATGTCATTAATCGTATTGATACGGTGGGGAAAGAAATTGCCGGGACGCACAGTCAGCTTATAGATACTATCACCCAAAGTCCGTATCTACGTCTTGTGCTGGATTTTTTTTCCATAAAGAGGGTGGGTTTTTCAAATCCTGCTATGGATACCGTGGCACTGGGGCTGTTTGTCCTGTTTTTTTTATGCATGGGATACGG
>WFRY01000475.1 GCA_015486315.1 Desulfobulbaceae bacterium | reverse complement strand
TTGTGACTTCTCCGGGTGAAACACCAAATTTTCTGCCTGCCCGGTCGCCCACATAGGCAGCCATCAGATCCATATTCTGCGATGCCGACGTGGTATCCTGCATTGAGGCTCGTCGCAGGTATGAAAAACCTTCGGCTGCATTGTCCTGCGCACTTGAGGACGTTGCATACTTCCGCCCGGAATCGGTCTTCATTGTTTTGGAGATCGCCTCTTCCCGAATTTGCCCAACCTCCTGCGTCAGTGATTTTATCTCACTCTCACTGGCACTGAATGAAGCCGTTTTGCCATTTTGCCCCATAAACTGGTACCTCCCTGAGGCTGTTGTCCCTACTTTAACCGTACCTAAAGAGAGAGCAGCAAGCAATCCACCACCACTCAACCCGATGTTAGCACCAGCTTCGAACATTGATCTTTTCGATTCATCCTTCATCTGCTTAAAAGCCGACCCCTCATCTACTTTATGCTGTGAGGAGTCTGAGACTCGCTGAGTTAAACCATCTTTGAATGTACGAGCTTCACTGCTGCCGATTGAATCAGAATTGACCTCCTGCATCATGTGGTTCCAATTTTCACCAGATGAGAGGGTATGGGCTCCCTCTTCGATCCCGGTTTCACGATAATCGTGAGCAAAAGCACTCGTCAGGCCGGTCGCTTGAATCTGCATTGTAGGCTGTCCATCAGCACCGGTTGTCTCAGTAATTGTTCCGGCAGCTCCAACTAAAGTATTGGTACTCCCTACGACATCACCATCCTCAACCTTCTCACTGGTTTTTTGGGTCCAGCCATCAGCTTGTGTTGCTTGGGATGCCCTCTGTCCCGTCCCAGCAGTGGTACCTACACTGTAGTTTGACACCACCCCATCGTTATTTGCAATCTGACCTGTCCGCATGGACCGATTGAGCAGTTCACCACCCGCCGCCCCGTAAGCACTTCCGCCAGAGATATTTCCCAGTGCCTGCTGGTGAGCCGTTTTGATTTCGTGTGCGGATGCAGCTTCGACTTGACCCATTTTCTGAACCATTGCTCCATGTGTCATCCCTGTATATCCCCACTGAGGGGCATTGGCTATTGTCTGCGTCGGCATAGCAGTACTGTTTGCTTGCAGTGCTGCAGCACGTCCCGAAGGGTCTTCCGTAAGCCGGGCCGCCTGCAAACCTGCACCCTGCACCTGCCCGGTCAAGTTCCCCGCCATTGATGCCAGAGCATGACCGCCGAACTTCACCAGAACGCCGGTCAGAACCGTTGCCAACATCAGGCCGGACATCCGGATCATCCCGAACATCCCCAAAACTTTCGCGGTTTCCGGTGGCGTGAAATAGAGTGCATCCATCCCCAATGCCCCGGTTGTGGTGGCAAGATCGCGAATGTCCAGCAAGGCCTTCCCGGCAAAATCAACAGCAAAGCTATGCAGCAGGGAATCGGTCACACCCCAGGACACAATCCAGATCATCATCCCGAGGAAAAAACTGAGTGATTTACCAAGCAGCGGCGTCGGCAGGAAAAGTGCCAGAATCGGCACCAGACCGAGGGCGATAGCCGTCAAAACACCCTTCATGGTCGGCAACCATTCGTTCGCTGCAACCATTGTCCCTTTTGCGTTCACCATGAACTTGTAGTTAGTCAGAGATGTTATGTCTCCACTCCTGAATACATTGTGGAGTTGTCGGGCAAGAAACGCCTGCCGGGTAAAATCGGTGCTGGTCATTGTGACGCCAAGATCCCCCAGGACATCCTGAATCGCGATCCGGCACTGTTGCCTGGATACCGCAATACTTGGATCAAACCCGATTTCTGAGCAGGTTTCGTCCAGAGCCCCATCAAAGGTCGCTGCATTATTCAGCTGAGGGCTGATGTAGTTCCTCCAGCCATCCGCACAGGTTGTGACTGTGCCGTGTGGATTAGCGGTACTGTACATGATGGCACCGATAGCTGGATGTGCAGCTTTACTGAGTGAAACCCTGAAATCTGTAGCCCCCCGTCGCAGTTCCTCAACCGTCAGGGTTGAGGTAGGCTCCATAATCTCGAAAGACACGCATTTGTCGATATACTCATTGAGGTTTTGTCCCAGATAAGGATCAGGAATGGTAAAGTTCGAAGATACCAGACTCAAAATCCCCATATACCCGGTTCCGCCAGCCTGGTAGGTGTAACTCTTGGGATCGGTGGATGTTTCGATGATTTCGATCAAACCCCTTTCGATATTGTTCAGGATATGAGCGACAACGATGACCCCGTCAGGAACACCCGGAACCGCCATAAACCGATTGGTGCGATCTGAGTAGACATGCATGGTTCCAGTCGGGATGACCATGCCGAGATAGAGCAGTACCCCGACGAAGATCGGGACCAGCCAGCCAAGAGGTGAGGTCTTCGCTCCGGTCGCAACCCGCATAATCAGGTTAATACTACCCAATAAAATCCCCAGGACAGTGACCGAGTAGAACAAGGTCTGGTAGGCGTTGTCAGAAAAGATCAGTGCAATCCGCTGGAAGCCAGAAACGACGGCATCAAAACCGCCGTATGTATAGAATTCACCGTCTATCGCCCAGGCAGATCCTGGTAGGATCAGGAAAATCAGAATAAATAATATTTTTTTCACTGTCCCTCCTCTCTCAACAGGAAGTTTTGTTTGGCTACAACTTCGACAACTTGATCCAGCATAAAAATTCCTTCTGCCTGATCTCTGAACTTTAATCTTCTACATGCACCAAACCGGCCTTGATCAACTTCCGGTTCCTGAGTCGGGCCAGCAGCATTGAGACGGTCGGGATGAGAATAAAAACAAAAGTCACTCCAAGAATGAACCATGCTGAGGTCAAAAAGACCGGCTTGAAATCAGCAATCCAACGATAGGCAGAAACCACGGCGTTCCGGGGGATGTGAGCCTTGTAGAGCAGTTGCGCTCCTTTCTGCATATTCACGTCGGACAGCACCACGAAATACAAAAAATGAAATCCGAGGAAAGCCAGAATCGCTTTGAGAACCGCTCCGGTAACCACGCCACCGAGCAGGTTACGGATCATCGCCCGGGTATAGCCACCGACAAACTTGGTGCAGGCATAAGCCAAGAAAACCGCAAACCCAAGGGAATAGCCGACTGCCAGCATGAAGGCAAACACCATGTCAAATCTGGACGGGTCCGCATCGCCAAAAATCGGGATATAGCGCTCAATCACACCAACAGCGATCGGGGTCAGCAATGCGGAAACTAACCCGGAAACAAAGGCACTTCGAAACCCGACCTCGAAGAACTCCAGCCGCTGCTTAGTCGTTAGAAAGGTATCTTTCAGAACCGCTCCGCCAAGTTCATTCGAGAAGTTCTGTTCGATAAAGGAAATTGCTTCCAGTAGCCCCTTGGGATGGATCTCCTGGCCTGCTGGCATCGGTATAATGTCTGTTGCGTCGTCTTTTGCCATCAGCTCCTCCTACTGGGCCAGTAGTCCGAGAAACCGCATCACCGCAGCTCCATAGGCTAGAGACCCGGCACCCACAAAGGTCCAGAATCCCATCATGAGGTTACGCCGGCGAACACCAAACCAAAAGGACAGGATCAGCAGTAGCGTTGCAAAAATCCGACTCCAGATGCCGAGGAACAGTGTCGCAAAAAGCGTCTGCCAAAAGGTCGCGTATTCTCCTGCCCCGACATGGGTCAAAGGATTGAAGTTTGTCAGCCAGTCCATATTCCCTCTCTAAAAAATCCCGTTGGCTCTGGAAACAAAACTCTCTTTGTCTATCAGACCGAAATAGCGGGAATCGAAACTGTCCTTGTTGTCCCCAACCAGAAAAGCCATGCCAGGGGGAATGACCCCCTGTACCTGAGCCGGTTGCAACGGTTCTCCATGGTGGCTTTGTTCTTTCGTTTGGCCCAGAAACCGCTC
>WFRY01000474.1 GCA_015486315.1 Desulfobulbaceae bacterium | reverse complement strand
TTTTTTATCTCGTGGGCTATTTCCGAAGTCATGGTTCCTATGGTGATCAGCCTCTTGTCACGGTCTGCACATCGATATAACAGTATCTTTTCCGTCTCGTTCGATACATAAAAATAGAGAAGGGGTCGGGAGTCATGTTCTTTAGTGTTGTAAAAGAAATAGGCCTTGAGCAGGACATGTATAGAGAAGCGCTCTTTATGCTGGAGAGTCGTGTTGAATCTGAAAAATCTTTTATCCCGGTTCTCAAAGGCCTCCTTGACGTTCTGTTTGAACAAATCTTTATCGGAGGGATTCAAAAGAGCGGTAAAATCACCGGGCATGTCTTTTATCTCATTGAGTTTATATCCCAGCATCTGGGATATAAATCTATTTGACCACTGGATGCGGCACCCCTTGTCTATGGCAAATAGCAATATGGGCAGGTGGTTTAGTAACTCCGGGGATATCTCTTCAGGTAGATCAATGGGGCTGGAATTATGAGCGGCTTCCATGCCTCGCTCCCTTCCTGGTTCACTCCCGCAACAGGAGGCCAGCATTCATGAAAAAAACCTTTATCTCAAGGCCAAAGAAGACTGTTACACTAAAATATCCGGTGCTCCGATAACAGCCAGGATACGCCTATTACCGGCATACCCTGACATGAGATGCGTTCTTTGCTAACGGTTAAAACAACAAGTTAGTGAAAATATGAGCAAACTTAACGGGATCTCTTTTTGTTCTATGAATGATTGTTTAACGAGAGTCAAATTATTTTGTATGACTAAATTTGGGACATGTCAAGTGACTAAAGTTACAGCAGCTCGTAATGGGCACGCAATTATAACAGGGTTAACCGATTACTTATTGATATTATAAATGTTTTTGAGGGAACAGTATTGGTAGATTTTTTTTGTTTTTTACGCATTATAACGTAAGTATTTGCGAAAGCCTTAAACTTCTATAAAAAAGAAACCTAACCCTTTTACTTGACCACTACATGATAACTACTTATCGTAAAAATGATATGATCAATTCACTGTGATAATTATTCATCCGGAGACATTATAACTAATATGCAGTTGCCCTATCAAATTCATTTATAACATTTTCTAAGCGTAGACTCATGTGTTGTATTACTGTCAACTGATCAAGAATTATCTTTGTAGATATAAGACTATACTCTTATATTCTAAGGAGCTATACGTGCTGTCTCAGCCACCATTTCACCCCGGCTGCTTGAGGCTTGACTTTCGGGATTAGACTGCAGACGACAACCCAATGATTTTATTGAAATAAAAATTAACTCCAAAAGTTGGATAATTAACGGAATATTTTCGGCATAATTTTTCAGTAAAAGGGGGATGTAATAATGGTATCGAAGAACTGTTATTGGGTGAGTATCACACTGCCGGTTTTATTATTTGGATTCCTGGTTTCTTCCAGCTGGGCAAAGCCTTCCACCTGTGAGGAGTGCCATTTGAAATTGAATCCCGGAATTGTTAAGGATTTCAACCGTGGCAAAATGGCCAGAACGCTTACCTGCAAGTCATGTCACGGTAAGGCTCACATGAACGCTGATGATGCCGATAAGGCCACACTTCCAACTATCAGTACCTGCAAAAAATGCCATTCCAAGCAGGCTAAGCAGTATATGAGCGGCAAACATGCACTTGGATTGCTGCCTATCACTGCATTTCCCAAATTCGAACATCAACAGCCTCAGGCTTTTATTGCCGGACAAAAGGGCTGCAACGGCTGTCACAACCTTGGCATTACCAACGAAAAGGTTCGCAAAGATTCCAAAGCCTTCAAATATTACAAGTATGGCATGGACTGCCAGAACTGCCACACGCGTCACGCATTTTCCTTAAAAGAAGCACGCCAGCCAGAGGCCTGCAGCAGTTGCCACACTGGATTCGACCATGCCCAGTGGGAGATGTGGTTTCACTCAAAACATGGCGCGGCCTATGTGACTGACCGCAAGGCCCATAGAGGTCCGACTTGCCAGGATTGTCATATGGAAAACGGGAACCACAGGGTAATGACTGCCTGGGGGTTTCTGGCCCTGCGCCTGCCAGAGTCCGACAAGGAATGGATGGGATATCGGGTAACTATCCTTAAGGCCCTTGGAGTCCTTGACAAGGATGGTAAGCCGACTGCAAGGCTTGAGGTGGTCAAGGCGGCAAATATGGCAAGGCTTGACAAGAAGAGCTGGGAAAATGAACGAACACGCATGGAGGGAATCTGCCAGAAATGCCATTCTGTCACATTTGCAAAGGAAAATTTAAAAAATGCTGATCTGATGATTAAGGCATCAGATAAAATTTTGGCCCAGGCAATCAATATAGTGGCTGATCTCTATCGTGATGGCATCATTAAAAAGGAAACCAACCAGGCTACTTATCCTTATCCGGATCTGCTGACATTTTACGAGGTAAAGACCCCGATTGAAGAAGACCTGTATGAGATGTTCATGGATTATCGCATGAAAACCTACCAGGCGGCCTTTCATATCATGCCTGACTACACTACCTGGTACGGCCTGGCAAAAATGAAGAAGACCCTTGTTGACATGAAGGATATGGCAAGACAGATGCGTTCCGGGGCCAACAAGAAATAATCTATTGAGTGGCCATTCCATCTAATTCGCTGCAACAAAAAGGAGACTTACAAATGAAAAGTACGTCAGTGGCTATGGTTGACGGCAATGAAGCCGTGGCATCGGTGGCTTACCGGATAAACGAGATGGCAGTTATTTATCCCATTACCCCTTCGTCTCCAATGGCAGAGCACTTTGACGAATGGATGACCCTGGGACGAAAAAACATATGGGGCAATGTGGTCTCTATTACTGAAATGCAGGCCGAAGGGGGCGCGGCAGGTGCGGTCCACGGAGCCCTCCAGCTTGGGGCTCTCACAACAACATTTACTGCATCTCAGGGCCTCCTTCTCATGATTCCCAATATGTACAAGATTGCAGGTGAGCTGCTGCCCTTTGTGCAGCATGTTGCATCCAGGGCCCTTGCAGCAAACGGCAGTTCCATCTTCGGTGATCATCAGGATGTCATGGCATGCAGGCAGACCGGTTTTGCTATGATGGCATCCGGTTCCGTACAGGAGGCACACGATTTTGCCTGCATTGCCCAGGCAGCCAGCCTTGAAAGCCGTTTGCCGTTCCAGCATTTTTTTGACGGCTTCAGGACATCCCACGAGGTCTCCAAGTTTCATGCGCTTTCAGATGATGACCTCAGATTTATGATAGATGATGAAATGGTCAAGGCCCACAGGGAGCGTGCCCTTTCTCCTGACCGTCCAGTGCTTCGTGGAAGCTGGCACAATCCTGATACCTATTTTCAGTCAAGGGAGGCGGTCAACTCTTATTATCTCGCCTGTCCGGATATTGTCCGCAAGGTAATGGATCGTTTTGCTGAACGTACTGGTCGCAGATATCACCTCTTTGATTATATCGGCGATCCAGAGGCGGAAAAGGTCATGGTGATCATGGGTTCTGGTGCGCAGGTAGCCCATGAGACCGTGGAATACCTGAACAAAAACGGCGAAAAGACAGGAGTCTTGATGGTGCGCCTCTTCAGGCCCTTTTCAGGCAAACACTGCCTTGCAGCCCTCCCTGTCACCACAAGGGCCATAGCTGTCCTGGATCGGACCAAGGAGCCCGGGTCTGTGGGAGAACCCCTGTATCTCGATGTGGCTGCGGCAATAAGGGATGCAGAGGTGTCCGGCAAGTCACCATTTAAGGTAAGCCCAA
>WFRY01000473.1 GCA_015486315.1 Desulfobulbaceae bacterium | reverse complement strand
CCGGCACCCATGAATCCCTGCAGCAGGCTTCAAGTTATGTTCAGGCCGTCCAGGATCGCCAGGGGCTGAAAATCGCCTGCCTCGAAGAAATCGCTTACCAGTTAGGCTACATCGACAGCAGCGAGGTGGAGCAGATCGCCCGCCCCATGCTGAAAAATCAATACGGTCAATACCTGATGCGCATGCTTACGGATACGACGCCGAACAACACGGGTGCGGCATGAATATTATAATAACCGGTGCAGGCGGCCAGCTGGGGCAGGACTGCATAGAAGTTCTCCAGGTCGCCAACACGGTACAGGGCTGCACCTCGCGGCAACTGGATATCAGCAATGCGTTGCAGGTACGTAAGGAAATTTCCCGGGTTCGACCCGATGTCGTGATTAACTGTGCCGCATATACGGCTGTGGATAACTGCGAAAAAGATCAGCAACGCTGCCGGGCAGTTAATGAGCTGGGCGCGGAAAACCTGGCAGCAGCCTCTGCCGCAAACGGCTGCAGGTTGATTCACATTTCAACGGATTATGTCTTTGACGGCAATAAACCGGTTCCCGAACCCTATACCGAGCAGGATCCGGTCTCGCCGCTCTCCGCCTATGGCCGAACCAAGCTGGCCGGAGAGCAGGCCGTTGCCCGGCATCTCAATAATTATCTTATTCTGCGCACGGCGTGGCTGTATGGGAAAGGTGGAAATAATTTCCTTAAAACCATGCTGCGCCTTGCACTCAGCGATCCTGAGCGAACCATCCGGGTTGTTGATGACCAGCACGGCTCCTTAACCTGGAGCATGACCCTTGCCCGGCAGATAGAACGATTACTGTCTTCCGACCTTACCGGTATTGTCCATGCCACAGCTGAAAACTCCTCAACCTGGTTTGGCGGAGCACAGTATTTTCTGGAAACCATGGGCGTGGACTTCTCCCTCGAACCCTGTACGACCGCGGACTATCCCACCCCGGCCCACAGGCCGACAAATTCCATCCTGAAAAACAATCGCTTAAAAAAACATGGTCTGCATCTTATGCAGGACTGGCAGCAGGATATTCATGATTTTGTCGCTCGATATCGCGAGGAATTACTGATAGAAGCTTCAGCGTAAGCACCGACACCGGGAAACATTCTCGTTAAATCCCGACCAGTTCAATATCACCCCAGGCACCAAGGCGGTCGCCGGAAATGATAACGACACCGCTTATCCCCTCAATTTTTTCGGCCAGGGTCAGGGCCTGCTGTATACTCTGCCTGCTTGCCCCGACCTCGTTTCCCAGGCGGGTTGCAGCGGCATCGGCCAGTGCCGTATCAGGGGCGACTACGACAACCGCGTCGGCACTCCCCATGCTCAGGGAATGTCCAATGCTCCCGGATGAACAACAGACTCCACAGGGCATCCTGTCCGGGTGCAGACAGATTCCCAGGGTACCACTCAATGATGACTCGCCGGCATAAACAGCCACTGTACAGGGTTGCGTCCTCGCCACATACAGATCCCCCCCGTTTTCCACGATCACCTCTATGTGTCCGGCTTTCCGAAGCCTCTGCCCTACCCACCGGGCAATAACACCGGCCACGGCAGCCATGGGGCCGACCCCGGTCTGTAATCCCGCGGCCAGCATCTGCCGGATAACTTCAGGGGCCTGCTCATCCATGGGCAGGGGGATAAGGGCATCCGAAAAGAGGGGATGAAGTTCAATATATCGCTCAATCTGTAAACGAACATTGCAGACCAGCTGCAGGGCCTGCTCATCGACGTTTTCCGCCGCGAGAATATGAAGATCCGTCTCCGCCATTTTTACCATTGAGGAGACAAGACCGGAATTTTCCACCCGACGATAGACCCGTTCCTGATAGGATAACGGCGACTTCTTGCGGGAAGAGGGCAGCATCATTGCTCTTTTGTTACTTTTTTCAGCAGTTTTTCCTTGAGCTTTGTCAGGGGTTCGTCCTTAATAGCAGGCTCTCTTGGCATAAACAATTTCCTGAGCCGGGGATCATGAATTGCCTGTCGAACCAGTACCGCCCCCTGGCTGAGATACGGTGCGCTGAACGATTTTACCAGAATATTATTGGACGCGGAAAGGCTTGAAACAAGCATCATATACAAAAACACCGCCACCAAGGCTCCCTTGAGTCCCCCGAGAAAAAATCCCAGAAACCGGTCAAACCATCCCAGCAGGGCAATTTCCATGACCCGGCGCAACACTTTGGCGATAAGAATGAAAACAATCGCCAGGATCAGGAAGAGTATGGCACAGGACGCAAGAAAAATAATTTTCGGATTATCCGTGATATCCCCGACATAGGGCAGAAGCAGACCACTATATCTTCCGGCCAGCCAGTAACTGCCCACTAAGGCCAGCAGGGTGGCCAATTGACGCATAAATCCTACCCAGACACCACGTAGAATAAAAATGAGAAAAATAAGAGCAACAACACCATCAAATGAGGTAAAATGACTAAGTGAAATCATATTGTCCAACCGTCAAAAAAATTAATTAAGGAACAGAAATTATATAACGTGGACAATACGCTCAGGTTATGTAATTTTCGTTCCTGACTCTGCAAAGTAACATCATCTCCTACAAT
>WFRY01000472.1 GCA_015486315.1 Desulfobulbaceae bacterium | reverse complement strand
GTTTATAGTAATAGGGTAGAGGATCATCAGGACCGTTGGCCCGGAAAATACCCTGCTCCGGAAGTTGAAAGAGCGGAGTTGATGCGGGATCGGTCATGGGAAGTCATTTGAAATGATACAATCAGCAATAGCAGTAGATAGCAGGCAGGTTAGGTTGAGCGAATCGATACAACATTGGTTGAATTTATTCAATACGTTCACTCATCCATACGTAACTTCTCAATAAGTGGTGGTAAAATACCTGGATCCCCGATAACTACATTCGGGGATGACGATCGTAATTGCAAGCAACTCCGTCATCCCGGCATGTTGTTAGCCGGGATCCATGAAGTAAGACACCGCACTTGTCACCACTTATTGAAAAGTTACGTCAAGAGTGTAGTTAATGAAGCGCTTAGCTCAATCCCCCCAATATACAGGGGTATTATCCGGTGCCTTGATCACGTACAGCAGGGCGCTTCTGAAACGCTTACATTCCGAGGTGTTATCAAATCAAGAATGTAGTTAGTGAAACGTTTACTCTGATACAGTCTGTACGAACCGGGTCCGGACTGTTATAAACAACCCTGGCCTGGTTCATAAAATTTATATGAAAGTGGAGTTCAAAACTCCAGCTATTGCACCACTTTCATCGTTCGTTGTGGTTGTGACCCAAAATTTGATCCAGCCATGCTGGTTACTTAGAATTACTAAAGGAGAAAATATGCTGACTGCAAAAGAGCTTATGAGCGAAAAAGTTATTACCGTAACCAGTGAGACACCTGTCCGTGAACTTGCTGCTCTATTGACCGACAACAAGATCAGCGGTGTACCGGTGGTGGACAATCAGGGTGAGGTGATCGGTGTCGTGACGGAAAGTGACCTTATCGATCAGAACAAAAAGGTACATATCCCCACGGTGGTGGCCATTCTGGATTCCTTTATCTTTCTTGAAAGTCCGGAAAAGATGGAAAAAGAACTGAAAAAAATGGCGGGTATAAAGGTGGATGACATCCTGGCCCATGAAATAATCACGGTCCAGAAGGATACGCCTCTGGATGAAATCGCCACCCTGATGGCTGAAAAAAAGGTCCATACCCTGCCCGTTCTGGACGGAAAAAAACTGGTCGGTGTTATCGGCAAGTCTGATATTATACGTACCATTGCCAATGGGAAATAGACGGTCAGCCAGGTGAAGGCAGGCTCAAAATCAAGTTTGTTTTTTGTACCATACCCAGCAGTTACGGCCCTTTTCCTTGGCCTGGTACATGGCTATATCACCGTGTCTGAGCATGGTTTCGGCATCTTGACTGTCATCGGGAAAGACCGAGATGCCTACACTTGCCCCGATAGAGCAGATATGATCATTGACCTTGACAGGTCGGTTGAGCAGGTCAATGGTCTTGCGGGCCACATATTCCGTTCCCTCTATGGTGTCCGTACTCTCCAGCAGAATCACAAACTCATCGCCACCCAGTCTGCAGACTGAATCAGAGGAACGAAGCATGGATTTCAACCGTCGGGCCACTTCCATAAGAACTTTATCTCCAACACCATGACCATAGGTGTCATTGATGGGTTTGAAACGATCCAGATCGATAAACAATAAAAAGAGCTGCCGCTTATAACGTTTTGCA
Source organism: Desulfobulbaceae bacterium (assembly GCA_015486315.1). Classification (GTDB taxonomy): domain Bacteria; phylum Desulfobacterota; class Desulfobulbia; order Desulfobulbales; family Desulfobulbaceae; genus Desulfobulbus_C. Next base: position 2,975 of record WFRY01000472.1, on the reverse strand, counting down.
AGCGAAATGGCCTGTGGCAGTCGTTTTTGAAAATAGTTACGGTTAGGCAGGTTGGTCAGGGAATCGTGGTTTGCCATATAACGGATAAGTTCCGCTGCCTGCTGTCGCTCTGTAATATCCTGAAAAACTATAACCCCTCCGGCCAACTGCTTATCCTGCAGAATGGGGGTTGATCGGCAGTCTGCAGGAAAACAGCTCCCATCCTTTCGCAACAGTCGAATCTCATCAAAATGAATTGAAGACCAGTTATCGGTGTCTGAAAAAAACGGACAGCAGTCCACATCAAACTTATCAGTACCGGGCAGGGAAGGACGGAAAATGTCACGGTAATCACGACCGATAAGCTCTTCACGATCATAGCCAAGCATCTTCTGGGCTGCCGGATTTATGTAGCTGATCTTATGGTCCTTATCAAGGCCGCAGATTCCATTTGCGGCCGTATCCAGGATCAACTCATAATTTGTGGAAAGATTTTTAAGTGCAAGTTTTGAACGATAGGAACCAATGATATAGCTGATACGATTTTTCAGTACCGACCAGCGAATGGGTTTACGGATATAGTCAACAGCCCCGACTTTGAAGGATCTGTTGACATTTTCTTCATCATCCAGTGCAGTAATCATCAAGACCGGAGGAGGATTGTCCATACTGGTACGGATCTGCTCACACACACCCGGGCCGTCGATTCCGGGCATGGCAATATCCAGGATTACCAGGTCAAATCGCCCTTCAACAATTTTATCCAGGGCCTGGTATCCGTCTTCTGCGTCCACAACGTGATACCCTGCACCTTCGAGAAACTGGTGCAACAACAGGCGGATGACTTCATCGTCATCAACAATCAGTATAGACGGGATGGCTCCCTGGAAAGAAAGTGATTCCATTTCTCAATAGTATTTATACCGATCCGGCACTGCACCGATTGAGGTGCAGGTGGATACGCAGTAAGTAGTTGTCGTAAAAATAAGCCTGCTAACATTGTGCGGGAATTATACGGATTAATCAAGCTGTTCCTTTAAAATAACAGATACTTTTTCAGCAATCCGTCGAATCCTGTCGTATTGCTGTTCAACCAGAGATAGATTATTCCTCCTGGCCATATCTTCAGTCTCTGCAAACAGTTTGGCCAGTGTGACTGCGCCGAACTGACCGCAACTTCCTCGCATTGTATGGGCTATCTGCTCTATTTCTTTACTGTTTTTATTGTTAACCGCCTTTTCAAGTTCACGCAGGCGACCAGGCAGTAACCCTAAAAAAACAGAGACAACAGGTTTAATATCACCAATATTTTGACCAAGTTTGTCAAGCACCTCAAAATCAACGACGTCTTGCTCCGCTGATTGGAGAGAATCCGCTTTGCCGGCGGGCCGGGATTGAGACAGAATAGAGAGGTCTATTTGCGGAATCCGGGAGTCCAGCATGGACTGTAATTCAGAGGTATCAAGAGGTTTAACAAGATATCCATCCATCCCCGCCCGCCTGCATTGCTCTTCAGCTGCCATGGTGGCATCAGCAGTGAGAGCTATAATCACCGTATTCCGACCGGCCTGCCTGAGTTGTTTTTTGATGCGGACAGTGGCCTCAAAGCCATCCATAACCGGCATCTGGCAGTCCATGAAAATGAGATCAAAGGCATGCTGGCGACAGATCTGAACCGCCTGGGAACCATTTTCAGCAGTAACAATAAGGGCATCGGTTTTTCGAAAAACCTCCTTCAGCACCATGCGATTGGTTTTATCGTCATCCACAATCAATATTCGAGTTCCTTCTGTGGACCCGCCGTCATTCCAACTCAGGGCCGGAGGAGCTGACGGATCCCGACCGGAATTCGGCTGAGCTGTTTCAGGTACGCTAAGATGGATCGTAAACCAGAAAGAACTGCCCTGCCCGTCACAGGATGAAAAATCAAGGGTTCCATCCATAAGTTCCACCAACTTTTTACATATTGCCAGCCCCAGCCCGGTGCCGCCGTGTTGACGGGTGGAAGAGTTGTCAATCTGGGAAAAAGCTACAAACAACTGATCGTGCTTGTCCTCGGGGATGCCGGAACCACTGTCGGTTATGGTAAAACGAATGAACTCCGGATTGATCGGGTCCAGCAGGGAAACAGAGAGCAACACGCTCCCCTGGTCGGTAAATTTGATGGCATTTCCCAGCAGATTGACCAGTACCTGGCGAATACGAAAGGCATCGCCAAGATAACGTTCAGCAAGACCAGGATCCAGCTCCAGCCTGACATCAAGTCCTTTTCGCTTTCCTGCCAGTCCGTACAGTTCTATAATCTCCTCAAGCAGATTTTTCAGATTAAAGGGTTTGATTTTAAGCTGGAGTTTGTCTGCCTCAATTTTACTGAAGTCAAGCAGACTGTTAATCAGGGTAAGGAGACTATGGGCTGAAGAAAGTATCAACTCTGCAAATTTCTGCTGCCGTGGTGCAAGTTCGGTTTCCAGGAGTAACTCGCTGAGACCGATCACACCATTCATGGGGGTGCGGATCTCGTGGCTGATCATGGCCAGAAAATCCGATTTAGCCCGGCTGGCAGAGTCCGCCTGCTCGGCTTTTCCCTTCAGGGCCGCATTTTGCTTTTCCAGCAACTGCACTTTTTCTGCCAGCCGGTCAACTTTCCGCTGCAGTTCCTGTTCTCCTGCCGCAGTCATCTAAAAGAGCCTCAGTTGCTTAGCCGTTGTCTTTTTTGTTGTTTTTTTATAGATTTTCGGAGGCATACTCAATAGTTCTTTAGGTATTTCAGCCAGAAAGCGGGAGGGGATACTCTTTTCCCAACCTGAAAACCCCTGTCTTTCCCGAGTCGTCGTGAGGTACAGGACTTGTGCCGCCCTGGTCATCCCGACAAAAAACAGTCTTCGTTCCTCCTGAAGCTGTTCATCACGCTCGGATTCAAGGTCTGCCGGCATATGCAGCGGCAGCACTCCCTCATCACAACCGACAATAAAAACCGCCTTAAACTCCAGCCCTTT
>WFRY01000471.1 GCA_015486315.1 Desulfobulbaceae bacterium | reverse complement strand
TTTTAGGTGTTGTAAAAAAGCATGATCTTGCCAATCTGGGAATAGTTGAGAATTTCCTAAGAATTATAATAAGTTATTATATATTGCGGCAAGGCGGTCTGATACTGCACAGTGCAGGTCTTGTCTTTGACGGTCGAGCCTATATTTTCCCGGGACGCTCCAATGCCGGTAAAACTACGCTTACCCGGAAAGCCTACAAACATGGTGCCCGGATTCTCAGCGACGATATCAACCTGCTGCTACCGGATAAAGATGGGTTTCAGGCGCATGCCGTACCCTTTACCGGTGAGTTTGGTCGTACCCTGGATCATAATGGAGGGCAGGAGACCTATCCGGCAGCAGGTATTATTTTGCTTGAGCAGGGCGAGGCATTGCTGACCGAGACAGTTTCCAGGTCAGACGCGGTTGCCGCCTTGATAGCCGGTTGCCCCTTTGTGAATACTGACGCTGAAGAATCGGATGCCCTGTTTGATGCAGTTATCAACCTCACAGCAGGTCTTCCTGTGATTCGTCTTATTTCCAGTCGGAATGACGACATTGAAAATATTATGGCGGTGGTAACAAAACAACTTCAAGCAATAACCAGATAGCCCATGTCCAATGCCATAAAAAATGAACATCTTTGTTTAAGTTTAAGCTCACAGATTCGCTATCGTGCTGTTGGTGATGAGGGTGTTCTCGTCCATCTCGAAAACGGCCGGGTCATTGTGGTCAATGAGGTAGGATTGTTTATTGTGCAACAGCTGGATTCTCCCAAAACCCGGCATGAACTTGCAACAGCAATTTCCCGGGAATTTGCAGTGACAGAGAACCAGGCAGCATCAGATCTGGAACCCTACCTTGCCGCACTTGATAACGAGCAGGTTCTGCAGCATTCGCTGTAATCAGAGGCAAACAGGTTTGAGCTACCAGGATATAATTTTCCGCCGGATTTGTGACCAGCGTCTGCTGCACAGTGTTTCCCTTGAACTGACGTACCAATGCAATCTACACTGTTTCTACTGTTATAATGATCGACGGAAAACCGGGTTGTTGCTTACGCTGGATGAGTACAGGGTTTTGCTTCACGACCTTGCGGAGATGCAGACCCTGTTTTTGATGCTCACTGGAGGGGAACCTTTGATGCATCCTCATTTTTTTGCCATAGGACAGATGACCCGTGCGTTCGGTTTTGTTGTGCGTGTCCGAACCAATGGCCATCTTCTTGACAGAGAGACTGCGGAAAGACTGAAAAAAGAGGTGGAGCCTTACTCTGTTGAGGTCAGTCTTCATGGGGCAACCGCTGAAGTGCATGATCGTCAGACCAGGGTTGCGGGGAGCTTTGATCGTCTGATAAACAATATCAGAACGGCAAAAAAAATCGGTCTGCGCTGTGAATTTATAACAACCCCTACTGCCTGGAATGAGCACCAGATTGAAGAGATGTTTGTTCTTTGTGATGACCTTGATGTCCCCCTCCACTTTCAGGGGCCGGTTGGGCCCCGCGACAATGGTGATACGCGGCCGTTGAGCATTCAGCCTGCCGAAGAAACCTGGAACTTGATCGCTGATCTGCAGCAGAAACGCCGTGCTGTGGAACAAGAGCCGGAAGAGTCCAAGAAAGAAGGTATCCCCCCATTGTCCGGAGAAAATTCGGAAGAGCCGGCCATGTGCAGTGTCGGGTTGTCCGGTGTGGATATTGATCCTTTCGGCAATGTTCAGGCCTGCATGCATTTGCAGGAAAATGCCGGTAACCTGCATGAGCAGTCTATCAGGGATATCTGGGAACATTCCCCTCTGTTTGGACACGTTCACAGGCAGGCTGTGGCAGCTGCCCGGCAATTCAAAAATATTCCGCCTCGCCAGTTTGGAGCACCTCTTTTTTGTATTGCCGTGGAAGAAAATATGCGCAAACAACAGGTCTGCCCCAAATGTCGAGCGTAACAGCCGCAACAAAAAAAAATGTTCTACCTGCGCAAATCAACAAAGCCATACGTGAAATTTCCGCTGATGATCCTGTCATCGTTACTGTTCAAGGAACATGTATGGAACCGCGGATACTCCATGGAACCCGGCTTCAGGTGGTTCCCGCCAAGTGGTACTGGCCTGGAGATATTGTGGTGTACTGCCCGCGGAATAACAACTATCTTATACACCGGGTGATCGGGGCTTATCGCCGTCACGGTACCTGGAAAATCCTTACTCAGGCGGATCATGCCTCATGGCCGGATGCCGCAGTGACACGGGAAATGATTCTGGGAAAGGTTTCTCAGACTTCAGGGC
>WFRY01000470.1 GCA_015486315.1 Desulfobulbaceae bacterium | reverse complement strand
GTCAAGCACTGATCGAGCGGCTATGCTATCCGTAGAATCACATAACAAATCACTTAACGCTGACTAAGCACGGCTGTTTTTCAAATAACCTTGGCAGGTTAGTTCAGCAGATAAGCGCAGACTTCGATCTATTGTTTTTTCTTTTTATAACAGAACATTGTACCCTTGACTGAACGTTGGCTGAGTTTCATACGTAATCAGAATTATTTCTGTAGATTATAAAAACCAATACCCGGCACACCCCTCATAGAATTGAAGTCAACACGAATATGGCTGATGAAAACAATATACCCATAACCGAGCGATCGCTGTTGTCCTGGGTGTTGAGTGGGAAACGCACCTATCAGCTGTTACTGCTCCTTGCCATTTTTACCATTGTTTTCCTGCGGGTTCTCCCTCTTGAAATCCAGAAACGAATTGTTAACGATGTCCTCTCATCCGGTAATTTTTCCAGACTGCTCACCTATTGCCTGATCTACCTCGGTGCAGTGTTGTCGGCAAGTGCACTGAAATTTGCGATTAACGCCCTGCAGACCCTGATCGGCGAACAGGCCATGGCTGATATGCGCCGGCAGGTATACCGACATGTCATGCGTCTGCCCCTTTCTTTTTTCCGCAAGACCCAGCCGGGTACCGTGGTCACCTCCCTTGTTAACGAACTGGCCACCGCAGGGAGTTTTGTCGGTGTGGCTGTTGCTATTCCCTTAATCAATATTCTGACTCTCTGTGCCTTTGCCGGCTACCTGATCTGGCTCAATCCACTGCTTGGCCTTGCCACTATTGCTATTTATCCCGTTGTTTTTATTGTCGTCCCCATGGTTCAGCGCGGAGCCGACAAGGCAAATAAAACGCGGGTAGACCTTTCACGAGAGCTGGCAAGCCAGATCACCGAATCTGTTTCAGGGGTTCAGGAAGTTCACGCCCATGGATCGTTTCGCATTGAAGAGCGTAAGTATAATTCCCTGGTTGAACGACTGTTGAACATCCGCATCGTCTGGACCCTGTACAAATATGGTGTGAAAACGACCAACAATCTTTTTTTAGGAATTGGTCCGGTGATAGTATTTCTTCTTGGCGGTTACCTGATGATGCAGGGTAAGTTAGAGCTTGGTGCCCTTGTTGCCTTTCTCTCGGGTCAGGAAAAACTGTATGACCCCTCAAAAGAACTTATACGATTTTACCAGGTCTATCAGGATGCCACGGTCCGCTACAAAAAGGTACAGCAGGCCTTTGCCGGGGAAACAGAGTTCAAAATGGACCGTGGACCGGAACCACCGGCAGTTATCAGCGGCCGAATTGAAGTACGTAATCTGGATTTTGTCACTGCAGAAGGTATCAAGTTACTTGACAGGATCAACCTGACCGTGGAGGCCGGGGAACATCTTGCCCTGGTTGGTTTTTCAGGTTCAGGTAAATCAACACTTGCACAGTGTATCGGTCAGATCTATCGCCATACCGGAGGGCAGGCGCTGCTTGACGGCTATCCCATTGATGAACTTTCCAAGGAAGATATCATCAACAACATCGGCTATATTTCCCAGGATCCCTTTATTTTTACCGGCACCGTGAATGAGAACCTGCTGTATGCCTGGAATGCTATCGGCCAATATCCGGCCGGCAGCAAAATGGTGAGCGAACCGAGCCTGGACGATAAAATTGATGTTGTCCAGCAGGCCGGACTTTTTATTGATATTCTCCGTTTTGGCTTAAATACCCTTCTTGACAGCAAAGCACACCCGGTCCTTGCTGAGACATTGTTACGGGTTCGCCGGAATTTTCAGGAAAATTTTGGTCATGAGTTGGCTGAGCATGTGGAATTTTACAGGGAAGATCGCTACCTGTATCATTCCAATGTAAAGGAGAATTTGATTTTCGGCACCCCCTTACACGATGAATTCACCTTTGAAAGTCTGGCGGAGAATCAAGCATTTTTATCTTTTCTCCGTACCTGCAATCTCCGGCTGCCGCTCCTTGAAACCGGAGCTGAGCTGCTGCTGCAGACAGTTGATATCCTGGGTGATGTGCCAAGGGAAGATATCTTTTTTGGCCAGACGCCGATCAGGGCCGATGAATATGACAGTTATCTCAGCCTGGCGAAAAAACTACAGGTAGTCTCGCCTGAGCAAACGGATACAGAAGAACAACGTCTGCTGCTTGACATTGCATTACGATTTAATCCGGCCCGTCATAAAATTATTGCCCTGCAGCCACAGCTTGAGGAGTTGCTCCTGGCCGGCAGAAAGGCCTTTCGGGCCTGGTGCACCGATAATGCGCCGGATGCGGTTTCCTTTTATTCCGAGACCAGCTATATAAGTTCCCAGTCGATTTTGAACAATATCTTCTTCGGCAGCCTGACTTCGGATTCTCCCAAGGTTGAAGACAGGGTCAATCAATGCATCGTTCAGTTACTGGTCCAGGAGGATCTGCTGGAACGGATCGCCGCCATAGGCATGGATTT
>WFRY01000469.1 GCA_015486315.1 Desulfobulbaceae bacterium | reverse complement strand
GTCGATCTTCCGGGGAGTGAGAAGAAGGTGGACATGGTTTGTCATCAAAACGTAGGCATGAATTGAGCAACCCGAACTTTGCGAATACTCTGTCAGCCACTCAAGATAAAACAGATAATCTTCATCTGCAAAAAAACATGATTGCCGGTTGTTCCCTCGTTGGATAATATGAAGAGGAACACCAGGCACTATGATTCGTGATCGTCTTGGCATGGTTCAGATGATAACAGAAGAGGCACCTCACCTCAATAGAAACGTGGTCTGTCCCATGTTTTATGTCACTGCCCCTTCAAAGTGTAGGTGTTATTGTCGGCATGATAATCCAGACCGGAGTCCACCGACTCCCCATTGAACATGCCGTTGAACAATGCCTTTAGCGACGCATTTCTACGAACTGAATCGCCCTTGAAATAGGTGTGCTCGGAACCGACATGCTCCACATCCGTAACATTCACGTAGGTTGCATTCGGACTATCGAGTTTTTTCAGGTAATGCCCGAGACGGGCTTTCTGCTCCTGGCCGGGCTTGATCCTGGAGGCCTTTAATGCCGCGTCATTTTCATTGATCACGATGTATATCCTTTTCCTGACATCGAGCTGCCCCACCCATTGAGCGTGGTTTTCATTATTGGTATCTGCGGCAACAAGACAGATGTTGTCAAAAATCAGCTCCGAGGTGACATTTTCATGGGTCTTCAGGGTGTACTTAAACACATAGTTACCCATGCTGTGACAGAGCAGGCTGATTTTCACCGTACAGTCCCGCTCAACCAGTTTTGTATATAAGGAAGCGGCTGCGTTGCGATTTTGATCGTGTTTTTTCCCGGCTTCTTTCTGATACCTCTTCTGCTGGGCCCGGGTCAGCATCAGGTGATACTGTTGAATTTTTCCTATGGTCCGATTGAGCGCTCCTGCTGAGACACGGGCATCGGACTTGTCACTCAGGTAGGCCACGGTCCCGGATAAAGCACCACCCCCATTGGCCGGCCATGTAAAGGGAACAACAATGACATTGTACAGTGATTCAATTTTTCGGGCGGCAATCAGGACATCTTCAACATCGTTATTGTAGCCGTGCACAAAAAACAGGATGGATTTGCCTTCCGTGCGGGCACGGTCAAAGAGTTCACAGGCAACCTTCAGGCTCTGGTACCAGGGAAGTTTAATGTCAATATCAAGGCTGTACTTCTTCTTGAGCTGTTTCACCGTTGCCGGTGAAAGCTTGTCATCGAGTTTCTCAACCTTCCATTGCCCGCTCTCTTTCTCCACCTTGACCAACCGCAGTTCATTGGGCCCCTTTGGGCTGGGTGTCTTACCGAAGGCTTTTAAATCTTTTGACCTTGTCAATTTACGATTTGTGATCAGATACATATCCCCTCCATTTTCAGATTTACAGGATTGTCCCTGTTGTTGCCTGTTGTTGGTGATAGACCTCCGAAAAAATCAAGGCTTAGGGTGTAATCAAATAGATTTTTATGATCTTTTCAGGTCGTAAGATTTTATGAGTATTTCTGCTGAAATTCCCAATCCGGTTTGTAGCTTTCTAATCATGTTGATAGAAAGAGACCGCTTTTTGTTTAATATTTCTGAAACCCTAGAACGTGAGCCAAAAAGAGGAACTAAATCCTTACGTGATAGTTCCTGGCTTTCCATTTGATGCAAGATTGCTTCAACTGGCTCCGGTGGTAGTACCGGATGATTTTTTTCTTCGTAAGCTTCAATGAGAGTGACGAGAATATCTAGTTTATCTCCATCAAGAGTATTACTTTTAGCATCAATTAACTTATCAACTTCCTGTAATGCATCTTGGTAATCTTGTTCAGTTTTGATTGGTTTAATATCCATATTCACACCTCAAATAGTTGTTGCGTCTATTTTGTCATATGCTTGGTGGCTACCAACAAAACGGATATAAATGACGCCAAAATCATAGTTTACAGCAGCTATTACACGGTATTTATTACCCTTTATATTGAAAACAACACGATTATTTGCGACAAAACTTGCATTTCTATAATCTGATTTAATATCGCTGGATGTTATCCAGTTGGCAGCTTTAGTTTTTGCGTGCCAAGCTTTTAATGGTTGCTCGGCATCTGAATGAACTGCCCAAAATTCTCGCAATATCTTTTTCGATATGATCCTCATATAATATAACTATATCGTGTTACCGTTTTGGGATCAAGAGTTATCTGAATGTAGGGTGTAACGGATTTAATTTTTTGCTGCATCGAGGCAGAACTGCCGGTTACCCGGCAGCCCCCTCACATATCCCTGTCATAACAACAGAACAACAGGAACAACAGCAGAACAACAGGGGACAGACCACGTTTTCCCATCCAACAACACGCTGAAACAATAACTAAAATTGCAAATTAATCGTGGTCTATCCCGTGTTTTAGGAGCGAGGGAGGATTTCCTGCACGGACGGAATTGCCGACATGCGGAACGTATGGGAGAGGACAGCGTGTTGTTGAGGAAAGTAATGTCCCGGATCACCTGTCCGGGACAGGCGATCCGGGACCCGCATTGTTCAAAGAGATTTTTTTATCCTTATCCCGATGCTTTCCTTGCTCTTTCTAATCGGAAAGGGTTTTCAGAAAGGCGACGATATCGGAAATGTCTTGATCGGACAGTCCGAGGTTGCCCACTGCGGTGCTGAGGTTTTCCGCCACCTCGGGTTCGGGCCAGTCGGCAACATCCCTGCTGTTGTGGAACGAAACAATGCTTGTCAGGGTCGGGAAATAGCCGTTATGGGAATATGGTGCGGTCCGGGCAACATTACGTAAGGTGGGAACTTTGAATTTGCCGTTTTCAGCCGAATCTCCCAGGAACCCTCCCAGCCCGAGGTCGGGAACCTCATACACGGAACCAGAATCTTCAAGCAATGCCTCGTTGACCGGGACCCCAATGTTAACATAGGTAAAGTTGGTAAACAACGGCCCGACAACTCCTTCCACCGGTTCCATGGAGTGACATCCTGTACAGTTGGCCCTGAACAGTGCAAGACCGGATGCTTCCTGTTCTGTCAGCATACCGTTATCAAACCGGGAGGTGAAAGCGGACAATTCCGACGACCCTTCGTAAACGGCAACTGCTCTGGCAATATTATCAAAGGCAAGATCCGGATCAGCAAAGGCGTCCGCGCCAAACTGCTTGATAAAAAGCGGTGCATAATTTGCAGCCTCCACCCTGAGCACAATGGTCTCAACATCGGGCATATTCATTTCAACCGGGTTCAATGGCGGTCCCTGGGCCTGTTCGGCCAGCGGATCGGCCAGATTATCCGACCATCCGGAGGCACGCCCATCCCAGAACATGCCGCCGGTCCACTCGCCGTCCTCGTTCCGGTGCAGGATCGGACTGAAATTGCAATACGCTGCTGTCGGCGCATTTCGTCCGCCCTTTGATATGCCGTCATCCCCAAGGGAGACCATTACATGGTACGGATCCCTGCGGTTGGTTGGATCGGCAAATCCGGCAGAGCGGTGGTGACAGGTTGCACAGGACTGCGAGCTGTTGAAGGACAGATTCTTATCCTGGTACAGATGTCTGCCGAGTTTTTCCATATCGGTCAGCTGGGCGGCGGCGCTGCCTGCACACAGGCCGACGGAAAGAAGTACGGGAATAAGCAGTGTCTTTTTCATGGTTCATCTCCCTTGGGTAATAGGTTCCTGTTTATTAACTGCTATTCTACCTGTTTTCCCGGGGCAGACAATGCGGCAAATTGTCGCATCCATGATCTGATGCATTGTTGTGCGACAATTTGCCGCATTGTTTTTCTCTTATTTTCCGGTACGGTAGGAGAATAGACAAGAGGAACCGGGTTCTCGTGAGTTACCCACAGCAACTCTTGATGGACGGAAGAACCAAAGGTGATGAATTTGCCTGTACACAAGACAATACTGTCCTGTCCCGACCGGTTGTCCCGTTCCGCTTCCCGGCGGTTACGGCCAATGGTGAACTCATTGTTGATCCAGGCCAGAGAGGAACTGGCACAGAGACTGGGAGTTACCCCCGGTTACCTGGACTACATCGGCCTGCTCGACTATCCTGCCGGTGAGCAGGTGTACCTTCCTCTGTTTACAGTCCTGGATAAAAGATCTCGATTCTATCGGAGTACCAGGGCCGCAAAAATCTTTCTCCAGTGGGATGAAAACGACAACTGCCTGAAACAGGCTCAGGACTTTTTCATCGCCGACATCGACGGGCTTGAAGATAGACACCATGCCGCCCTGTAAGCTTCCTGTGCGGATACGCCTCGCGGCAAAGGAAGAGCGGGCAGGCAGGTTCGATCAATGTCGGGGGGGATATTTCGAGAGTTTTCTCTGTAAGGTTCGGCGATGGATGCCAAGGCGTTTTGCGGTTTCCGAAATATTTCCGTTACAGTCCGAAAGTACCCGGTTTATGTGTTCCCATTCGGTCCGCGCAAGGGACGGCGGTGTAATATTCTCGGTCATAACCCGGCCGGTTACCGCCGGATCCCGGGTAAATGCATTGAGGATGTCATCCACATCAGCCGGTTTGGGCAGATAACCATGGGCACCGAGCCGAATGGCATCGGTGGCAGTGGCAATACTTCCATAGCCGGTCAGCACTACGATTTTCAGTGTCCCATGCAGGGCCAGTCCATCCCTGATAACCTCCAGCCCTGACTTTCCGGGCATCTTCATATCGACCACTGCCATTGTCGGACGATGTTTTCGGATCATGGCCAGGGCCTGATCGTAATTTTCGGCCTGGGCCACCCTGTACCCACGCCTTGCAAAGGCCCTGACCAGTCTTTCCCGAAAAAAATCTTCGTCATCGACAATCAGTATGGATTGTGGTGCTTCAGTCATGTAATTCTCCTGAAAAAACCCTGTTACCGGCAAAACTTATGGTGACTGTCGTGCCCTCACCGGGTTGCGAAAACAGACGCAATGTGCCGCCAAGCCTGTTGGCAAGCGACTGGGCGAGGTACAGGCCGAGTCCCATGCCGTTGCCCGGGGACCTGGTCGTGAAAAAGGGATCTGCCGCATGCTGCAGAGTGTATTCATCCATACCGATACCGTAATCCCTGACCTTGAAAAACAGAAACGAGTTCTCCTCGTAACAGGAAAATATAACAGGATCGTCGGCCGTTGAAGCGGCAATACTGTTCTTTATCAAGCCGCGCAACACCCGGCGCAGACTGCGTACCGGTACGGTGATATGTTTTTCGCCAATGGTCGTTTTTACCTCTACCCGCTTGATGACGGAGGGATCCATACGTTCCAGTACTCCGGCAATCAACTCTCCAACCGAGACCTCCTTGATTTCCTCCCCCATGTGCTCACCGGCATCGGCCGCCATCTGGAACAGGATATCCTTGCAGCGCTTGACCTGCTCGCGGATAAGTATAACGTCTTCACGGAGTTGTCCGGAAACAATTTCCTTTTCTTCCATGTCGTGCAGGATCTCGCCCGAGGCGATGGCTATGGTGGAGAGGGGAGTGGCAAACTCATGGGCCGCACCGGCTGCAAAGGTCGCAAGCACCTCGAGTTTTTCATTCCTGATCTTGTATTTTTCCAGAGTTTCTATGGCATCGAGCATTTTATTCAACGAGTACGACAGCTTGCCGAGTTCGTCACCTGTGGAGTACTCTTTAACCCGGCCAGTCCGGGAGGTATTCTGTTCGATCCGGACAATATCCTGTGTCAGGGAGGTGAGTCGACCGATGACCAGGGTGTCGATGAGGAAAAATATGGCAACACCAAAAATACCGGCGATGATGACCAGGGAAAAAAGCAGGAAGTTTATTGTGCTGTGACCCTGCTGGTGAATATCCCTGTCCTGATCCAAGGCGAGCAGGAGTACAGGGGCACCGAAAATGTCACGGACCAGTCGGTATCCACTGATACATTGTTCCGATTGTGCCGATATGTACTGGCCGGTACCATCTCTGTACAGAGCAGTTACAGCCTGCTGTTCTCTGGATGACAGAAGTGGTCGATCAAGGGAAAGAAAACGGACGGACATCCCGGTGATTTCCCGCAGCTTGTCGATCCGTTCCCGGTCAAGAAGACGGCCCATGACAAGAGAACCTCGACACGGGCCCTCCCCGTTACTTCTGAGAATCGGTCTTACGGCAAGGAAAAAGTACTGGTTGCCAAAGCGAATCAATCCTTTTTTCTCTGTGTTCTGACTGGTAACCTGGTCAAGAAGACCGTCTTCTCCGGTGAACATATCGAGCAGCGCCGGCAAAGGGTCTTCCATGCGATCCTTCTGTTTATCATAGTACACGGCATGGACAGGTTCAGCGGAGGAGTCAAAAATCAGCAGCAGATCGATACGGGCACTTGTGGAAAAGGTGTCAATAACAATGTTGGAGGCTATGTAATCTGCATTGCCATCAACAACAAAAGACCATGTATCGTCCCAGTTGGCCCAGTCATGGGTCAGGGTATCAAGGGCCTGAATCTGATCGTTAAGCGTCGCCTCGACCCGGTCCAGGTTGTCGATAACTGTT
>WFRY01000468.1 GCA_015486315.1 Desulfobulbaceae bacterium | reverse complement strand
GTACCCTCTCGCAGCGCCTGGGCTGCTTTATTCTGCAGGTTCAGGTCCAGGGTGGTAAAGACCCGGAGTCCGTCACGAAGCAGGGCCTTTCGCCCGTAACGGGGTTCAAGCCGGGCACGAACATACTGGGCAAAATAACCGTTTGTGGCCCTGTTCTGTACCGGATGGCCTAAGGTCAGCTCTTGTTCATACGCGTTACGCGCGGCCGCGGGAGTAATTATTCTGTCCTCGGCCATGCGGTTTAGAACATAACGTTGTCTGGCTTTGGCCCGTTTTAAATGGGTAAGTGGTGAGTAACGGCTTGGCGACTGGGGCAGACCTGCCAGAAGAGCGATTTCAGCCAGGTTAAGCCTGGAAGCCGGTTTGTTGAAATAGGTCCGTGCTGCCGCCTCCACCCCATAGGCACCTGATCCAAGGTAGATTTCATTAAGATATATGGATAAAATTTCCTGCTTGGTCAGCATCCGGTCCAGCCGGTAGGAGAGGATAGCCTCGGTTATCTTGCGGAAATAGCTTTTTTCCCTGGTCAGCATCAGCGCCCTGGTCACCTGCTGAGTAATGGTGGAACCGCCCTGGCTGCGTCTGCCCGAGCGTATGTTGTTGATTGCCGCCCGGGCAATGGACCAGAGGTCAAGTCCGCCGTGATTCCAGTAGCGACTGTCTTCGGCTGCCACAAAGGCCTGGGGCAGCAGTGCAGGCATTTTTTGATAGTTGATGACAATCCGGTACTGCTCATAGATGGCGTCGATAGCCCTGCCGTTTCTGTCAAGGACCATGGTTGCCACCAGGGGACGGTAATCATCAACGGAGCGGATGTCCGGTATGTTGAGTGAGAGAAACCAGGCCAGGCCGGTTCCGATACAGAGTGTCACTGTTCCGCAGATGATCAACAGGAAATAAATGATCGGAGTGTGATCCAGTAACCGACTGCGTGCAGGACGTTTTACAGGAGTTTTTCTTTTTGTTTTTTTTGGCTTCGCCACTGCAGATAGTTATCAGCTTTTTGTATAATTATTTTTTCCGTGCCCCTGAGGAAAAATTCGTTTGTACTCTACAACAGTCCCGGCAAAAGCAAAACCGGGAAAACGCTCACCGTCAATCAAGCTTTTTGCTGCCTGAACATCTTGCCAACCAGATTGCTGCCGGAGAGGTGGTGGAACGTCCTGCTCTCCCTGGAACGACATGCCACCTCAAAGCTCACCGATGAAAGCCGGTTGGCGGCCATTGCCACTCTGGGATTCAGGGGTGCGAGAAAAGGGATCAAATTTAATCGGGGTCTGTCCCCGATTGTTTTTTGAAAGAGCATAATGCTGTTTCAAGGCCCTGTTTTGTGTGGTATGAAGTTTTATTGCGTTGTCCATTCTGCGGCATTTTCCACTCTCTTGAATAATCATCTGCATTACTTTACGGTACTCTATGAAAAAATTTAAAAGGACTCCCAAAAGATTTGAGCCCAAAGGCCTTTCCATTCTCTATGAAGACCATGACATTCTGGTTATTGATAAATCAAGTGGTCTGCTCACCATAAGCACTGAAAAAATAAAAGATAACACCGCCTATCATCTTTTAACTGAGTACGTGAAGAAGGGAAATCGTAAGTCTAAAAACCGGATATTTATTGTCCATCGACTTGACAGGGATACCTCTGGTGTCATTATTTTTGCTAAAACTGAAAAGGCAAAACGATACCTTCAAGGCGAATGGCAGCAGTTCGAAAAAAAATATTATGCGGTAATAGACGGCATAATAGAGAAGAAGGAAGGCGTTATTGTCTCCTATCTTGCTGAAAACAGTATTCATAAAATGTATTCTGTTGATGACCCCCAAAAAGGTAAACTGGCAAAGACCGGCTATAAAGTTTTAAAAGAAGCGGAAAAATTCAGTTTGCTTGAAGTCAATCTGCTGACCGGCCGAAAAAATCAGATCCGGGTACATTTTGCGGAAAAAGGCTGCCCTGTTGCCGGAGATAAAAAGTATGGGAAAAAGGGAAGGGGAGTGAAGCGACTTGCACTGCATGCCTTTTCTGCAACCATCCTGCATCCCCATTCAAAAGAGAAGATGACCTTTGAGGCAAAGATTCCTGCTTATTTTTATTCACTGGTGAAAAGGGAATCATAGGAAAAGACAGTTCTGGCTCTGGATCAGAGAATATCACTGTCTTTGTTTGTCCCGCTCATGCTTGGGCGCTAAGATAAACTGACCCATCTGCGCTAAGGTAAAATTACTTTAGCCTTAACTGAATGAAACAACGATTAATTTAATTTTACTCTGACCCCTTTTATTGTGCGATAGGCTATGAATCTGGCCACCCAGGATTCATAGGTCTGCTCAGTGCGAATTGAATATCCCCGCTGCCTGATGACTATCAGCAGCTGTTTCAGCACCTCACCATGACGCTGCCTGACCTTAGCCAGCTCCGAGCCTGGAACACTCTGCGCCAGCCTGGAGATTGTTGCTTCTGCAGATGCTTCCCTGGCAAGTGAAGGATGCGAATCCGACAAAGAAACAGCTTGCAACCAGTGTTCCCAGTCCACCTCCTCCAGCCATGGAACCTCAAGCATACTAAATAAATTCTGTATAGCATCGACGACTTGCCGAAATTGCCAGTCCTCTGTTTTTGTGTTTCTACTCTAAACTTCCAGGCAGTCTACCACGTCTTTAGAACAATGAGACACCAAACGCTTATCCGGAAATGCCTTGATATACTGTTCAGCACGAATAACGTACCATCTTGTGACAGCGGATTTTACACCATTGTTGGCAAGATGCTGAATGTAACGATCCCAAAAATGTTTTACAGCGCCTGGCTGGCTTGCCTTTGTATTGGGCATATGTTAATGAAAGAATGATATTTAGTTAAATGAAAAATATCATGCGAAAGAATAAAAGTCAATATACAGAGTACGCCTAGTGCAATATTGGCTCATTATATCTAATTCACTGTTCGGCTCAAGATATTGAGAGGATATTATCGATTCAATTTTTAATTTACCATCAAAATGAAAAATATATATGAAAAGCAGTTAAGCAACCAGGGTGAAATCTTAACTT
>WFRY01000467.1 GCA_015486315.1 Desulfobulbaceae bacterium | reverse complement strand
GGGATCTTCAGCCTGTTTTTTGTTAAACAATGCATGCTGGCAGAGCAGAGAATAAGCCTGCTGAACCGGATCCCTAAACGGAATCAATACCGTCGCCCGGGGAAGGGCCTGAAAGATGCAGGGAAGTCTGAGTATATTGTTATTGTTTTTTGACAGATATCGATCCTTCTTATAACGCTGCAGGACGGTTGCGACATATTTTTCGTACTTTTCAACAATTTCCTCATCACAATCATGGGGAACAAGATGGTCGGTCAGGATATATCTGCTGCCGGCAACGGCTCTCCAGAACACCTCATCAAGTGCCTCGGGAGAGTTGATATCCACCAGGATACCGTCCCCATGGGCCCGCTCCTTCAGCTGCGGCTGCCGCCGTGATCTGCCGGAAATTTTTGCCCACAGATTCGGAGCCAGCACAAAAGGCATGTCAGCGTAGGTGAGCGAAGCAAATTGTCCTGTTTCATAGAGGGAACGCATTAAAACCGTGGTTCCGCCCCTTGCCAGTCCGCTGACAAATACATGCTTTCCCCGGCTGCAATCCTTGCGTCCGGCCCTGCAGAAGGTCAACTCTGCATCAAGGGCAGCCTCCAGGATGGAGGTATTTGCCAGGGCGGTATAATGAAGCAGCCTGTCCAGCAGATTATAATCCGACACGAAAAACCTTTACCCGAAACAGTCCATAAAATGATGCAACAATAATTGAAACTGCAAGCCCCACAGGTGTCATCAGCAGAGCCTGTACGTCCAGGCCGATACCTTTACCCAGGAACCAGGCAAGAGCAAGCGGAGCCACTGTACAGAGCAGCCCGAAAATGAGCTGTATTGAGTTGACAAAGATTTTAACCGCATAGTGGAGCAGGACCTTTTCTTTCCAGTGATCACTTATCCGGGAAGAGGTAAGTACCGTACCGGCACGCCTGGAAAAATGGATCATCAGCCGGATGTTTTCCGAACACCCTGTGTGGAGAAATACTTCTACAGCAAGCATGGTGCCGACACAGACAAACACCAGCCCCATGATGATTACTTCCCGTTAACGCCTGACTGATCAGAATCAGCAGGGCTGTCTGTTGTCTTGTTTTTACGTCCTTTACCGATCAGGCCCTTTTTTTTGAGCAGTCGCTTGATCGGATAGTAAACCACCGCAAATATGGCCAGAAATACAGATCCTATGACACCAAGAATCGCCCCGATTGTGCCGCCGCCCAGGCCGGGCCCAATATAGGCATAGGCATTCAGCGGAACAGACAAAAGAAATAAAAATATGAAACAAAATACTCTGGAATAGTTCATAATTTCCTACTGTTAATTCAGGATACTCATTTTCCTGCAGAATGTTTGCAAGCGCTTCATCAACTACACTCTTGACTTGATAACACCTCGAAATGTAGCGTTTCAGGAAGAGTTTATATGAAAGTGGAGCTCAAAGCTCCAGCTATTGCACCACTTTCATCGTTCGTTGTGGCTGTGACCCAAAATTTGATCCAGCCATGCTGGTTACTTAGCCGGTTCCTTACATTCAGGACTTTGCAGAAACGGATAATCCTCCGGGGTTGCCTCGAGATAACGGCACCAGTGCAGGGCTCCTATTTCCGTATCATTGAGGGTGTTGACATAATTCCAGCGGATAGTTTCCGGGCCAAGCCGGTGCAGTACATGTTTATCGGTTTCTTCAATAAACAGGTCGCCATTGTCCAAAACCGTATGCAGTCCCTGGGTTGCACTGTAGATATTTTCTTTCTCCAGCGACCTGTACACACCTGTCCGACCGGTTTTCTGGTCATAATAGTAGATACTGCTGTAGCCGTTATATGACTGGTCCGCTACCCTGCCGCGTATCCTGTCATTCCCAAACAGGGTAAATATCCCGTTGCCCTGATAATCGACATCATGCTGGTTCAGCCAGGGACCGGTCTGCAGCCAGATGATTTTATCCGTTGACGGCCGATACAGAAATACCGTTGACAGATGCCGCGAACTGAGGACAAGATCGCCTTGTTGCACATAATCATCCGTGTACATGATCGGCTGCACATCATTGAGATGGATACGATCGGTTTCAAATTCACCCACCCCGTAAAGAAGACCGATATAGCCGTTTCTCTCCAGAATATCCTTGACCGACCACTCCTGTATTATTTTACCATCAAGTGATACTTCTGCAAAGCCGTCATCACGAATCGGGTACACCTTATGACCTTTTTCAGTGACGGAATCAAAATCCTGCGGCGTTGCCATGACATGCGGCACAAAAAGTGTGCCTGCAGGTCCCTGCTCAATGGAATGATGAAAATCCCTGTCCACTGTCCACTGCAGGCTACCACAACGGTCTATTTTAACAAGGGGCCCTTCGCCGCTGGTAAAGATGACGGATCCATCGGCAAGGAGCAGAGGATGCTGGGCACTGTAGCGGGCCTTGGCATTTTCACCAAAATGATAGGAGGTTTGGGCGGCTATGTCATGATGGGGCGGAACCCATTCATGGAGTTTTCTGCCCTGTTGCAGGTCATAGAGATAGACTGTTGAAATATCATGTTCCAGGCTGAAACCGGAGACCAGCAACAGGCCGGGATCAGTAAAATCCGGGTCGGTTACCTGCAGATTTTTAAATTCAGAAAATTTGATCCGCTGCGGCTGCATGGCAGACTTCAAGCCCACATCCAGCAGCAGCATGGCATCATTGGGCGATTCCGCCAAAGCCAGGATGGCATCACCGACCGCGCCTCCCCGGTAGCCGCCGGTGGCCTTATACTGAACCGCCCAGCCAAACAACACCAGCAGAACTGCCCCAAAAATAAGCAGCAGGTAGACAACCCATAGTTCAATTTTTTTCAGAAAAAATTTTTCAAGCATATCAGTCCATAACTAATGTCTGTCCATAAATAAGGATTTTATGGACAGGCGCAAACTACCAGCGCAATAAGCACGCTCCATCAGGATCGGATTCTGGCAAAATCAAGAATATGACCAAACACCGCCTTTCCTCCCCGGAAAACATAATCCAGATCTTCAAGCTTCCTGATCTTCAACAACTGACGCAGGATAAATTTCGGAGT
>WFRY01000466.1 GCA_015486315.1 Desulfobulbaceae bacterium | reverse complement strand
GGGTTCAGGCGAATCGGGTAAATAAAGGCTATCTCGTGTCTGTCCGGAAATGAGGATTTTCGTTCAAGGTCAGGAATGCGATAAAAATAAGCACAGGCATGTAATTGATATTTCGTAACTATTCAGTTTGGTGGAGAAAACTTGCAAAACCACCCTCCTGTAACTGTTCTGGAGGGCCTTAGATTCGGAATCTTCGCTCGAAGTCTTCGCTTATCTACCTGTTCATTTAAGACTGTGAAGCGTACTTATGCTACTTCAAGATGCTTAAATGGGCGAAGAGGTAAGCGCAGACTCCGTAAGGTGCTCCTGAACAGTGACGGTTTTTTAAAGAATCCTGAAGCGCTTACAGGTCATAACGGAAACAGACATGGAAAAATTAGTTGCTGAGTTAAAAAAACATGTTCCTTTTAAAGATACCACGGAAGAAGGCGACCTGGTGCTGGTGGCGGCAAAGGAACCGCAGATGCTGGTCTATGCCCTGATAACAGGTATTGAACGGGATCGCACTCGCAAAGATGAGTGGTGGCATGTTCATATGCAGTTCCTCACCGTGCCGCCGCAGCCGATGAGCTGGACGCTGAGGGAAGAACAGTTCACCGGTCGGGAAGTTTTTACCATGGGAGGCGAGCAGCGTTTTGTCCAGGCAGTTCGCCTTGACGCGCCCGTAAAGCAGCCGGAAACGACTGCCTCCCGGGGGAAGAAGCCCGGCCTGCATTTGGTAAAATGACTGTTGTGATCCGTCAATGCAGGGTATGCAATCCCAATGGCATTCATTGCCGGGTTGCGACCAGACTGGCGGAAATTATTTCCGGATATGAGGCAACGGTCCGCATTACAGGCAGTGAAGGTATGGTTGACTGCACCTCTATTCTTGATATTTTAAGTCTGGCACTTGTGCAGGGCGCTCTGGTCCGGTTTACAGCTCAAGGCCCGGATGCGGATAAGGTCCTGACTGCTGTAGAAGCGCTGCTCTCCTGTACCGATGACCCCTGATATGGATGAAAAAAAAGAAAGGCTCCAGCTGACAGGTCGCGAACAGCAGACCCTGTATGGGATCAGCGGCTCACCCGGAATCGTTGTGGGTAAAATTCTTGTTCTCAGCCATCAGCGAGAGCAATACGGTCGCTATACGCTGGATACAGACCGGGTGGAGGCGGAGGTGGAACGGTTTCGGGCTGCTGTGACCCGGACGGAAGAAGAGCTTACAGGACTGCGTCGTCAATGTGAGGAAGATCTGGCAGATACCCTTTCAATCATTGATTCCCATATCCTGATGGTCCGGGACAGGATGATCCTTGACCGTACCATCACCCTGATCCGTGAGCAACAGATCAACGCGGAATGGGCGTTGTCCAAGGCGCTCGGCCTGATCAAGAAAAAATTTGATACTATTGCCGACAGTTATATCCGGGATCGGTTTGCAGATATAAAATACGTTGTCGACCGCCTGTCCGGTCAGCTCTCAGGTCGCAGGCAGGAGTTACTCTCCGAAGCTGCCGGACCGGTTATCCTGGTCAGCGATGATTTTTCCCCCGAAGATACGCTCCGGATGCAGTCGAAAGAGGTGCTTGGTTTCCTGACCGAAAAAGGAGGCGTTACTTCACATACCGCCATCGTGGCCAGATCTCTGGGCGTGCCTGCCGTGCTGGGGCTTGAAAACATAACCCGTATCTGTACAACAGGTGATACCGTGATCCTGGATGGTTTCTCCGGGCGGGTCTATCTGTCTCCAAGCCCTGACCAGCAGCGGCAGTACCTGGAATACGATCGACAGCATCGTGCCTTTTCCGATGAGCTTGCCTGGTATATCCATCTGTCATCTGAAACCGTTGATGGGCTGCGTGTACGGTTGTCGGCCAATATTGAAAGGCTGACCGAGTTGCAGACCGTTCATCAGTACGGGGCAGAGGGAATCGGTCTGTTTCGTTCAGAATTTGATTATTTCCATCAGGACCGGATTCCTGACGAAGACACGCTGTATGCAACGTACCGGGATCTGCTGGCAGGCATTGCCCCGGCTCCGGTGACCATTCGTACCCTGGATGTTGGTGGTGATAAGTTTGCCGCCTATCTGCGGAAGAGCGGCCTGGATCCCGATCTTGAGCGCAATCCGGCCCTTGGCTTACGCTCCATACGATTTTCCCTGCGAGAGTCGAACCTGTTTATAACCCAGTTGCGGGCCATGCTGCGTGCCTCATGCTTCGGTCGCCTGCGTATCCTGCTGCCCATGATTTCCTCTCTCAGTGAATTGCAGCGGGTACGATCCATGCTCAATGCCATCATGGAAGACCTGCACCAGGAGGAGATTGCTTTTAATCCCGCTGTTGAAGTAGGTATCATGATTGAAGTGCCCAGTGCCGTTGTCATGGCCGACACCCTTGCAGCCGAGGTGGATTTTTTCAGTATAGGTACCAACGATCTTATCCAGTATTCTCTGGCCATTGACCGGGGAAATGAGTATGTGGCCCACATGTATGAACCCCTGCATCCCGCGGTGCTCCGTATGATCAGCCAGGCCGTAGATGCCGCCCATCAGCAGGGAATTGAAGTCGCGCTGTGCGGGGAAATGGCAGGCGATGTCGTCACTGCGCCGGTGTTGTTGGGGTTAGGTATTGATGAGCTGTCCATGCGGCCTTCGGCTATTCCCCATGTAAAGCGGTTGCTGCGCCATTCATGTTTTCGCCAGTTAAGAGACCTTGGAGAAAAGGTGCTCAAATGCGGTGATGGCGGTGAGGTACGTAATCTGCTCACCAGCTATCTGCCGGAATATTATCCTGTTGAGTTTGCTGAACGATGAAAGAACGGGATCTCATAGAACAGATTCGCCGCCTTACCGGATCCGGTTCTGCAGACCTGCTGCAGGGGATCGGCGACGACTGTGCCGTGATTGAAAAAACTGCGGAAACAGTGCAGCTGCTCACCATGGATACCCTGATCGAGTCGATTCATTTTGACTGTTCATGGCATCCTCCGAAAAAACTCGGTCGCAAGGTCGTTGCAGTAAATGTCAGCGATATTGCGGCAATGGGGGGGCAGCCGGTTTTTGCCCTGCTTTCGCTGGGATTACCGGCAGATTTTGATGATCAGTGGCTTGCCGGGTTCAGTGCCGGGCTTACCGGTGCCTGCCGCGAGTACGGCTGCCTGCTGATTGGCGGAGATACGGTCTGCAGTCCGGACCGGAGAGCACTGACCCTTACTGTTATAGGTGAGATGAAAAAAGAGCAGGTTCTGTATCGGCACGGGGCAAGGCCGGGAGATACAGTATGGGTCTCCGGGCCGTTGGGTTTAGCAGCTGCAGGACTTGATCTGTTTCGATCAGGGGAGATGCCGGATATCCCGGAGCTGCAGCTTCTGCAGGAGGCTCATTTAGATCCCCATGCACGAGTGGGGTTAGCTGTGCTGCTTGCCCAAAGCGGTCTTGTCCATGCCATGATGGATCTTTCAGATGGCCTGGCAACGGATCTGTCGCATCTCTGTGAGCAGAGTAACGTCGGGGCAAGGATTATGGCCGAGCGTCTTCCGGATTACGGAAAGTTAACGGCAGCAGCCGATTTTCTCCAACAGGACCCGATAGAGTGGATGATTTCAGGGGGAGAGGATTATGAACTGCTGTTTACTGCAGACCCGGCGGATAGTAAAAAGTTACTGAAGTTGATAACATTATGTGATTATGCTATTTATCCAGTTGGCAGCATCGTTGAGGGCAAGGGCGTCACCCTGATTCGTGATCCCGGAGAAAAGGGATCTGATCATGAACAGAATATTTCGTATCAGGGATACGATCATTTTACGGTGGTTGGCGGAGCTTCATCACGTACCCCGTGAGAAGTTGCCATGTTATAAAGTCATAGCCTGTGCACGATAAAATCTGGAAAAAAGGGCTCATTTAAATAAATCATCATGCCTGTAACAAAGACAATAAATTTATTTCACAGGTTTCCCGGTCTCTATGCTGCCTTTAAACAGCAAAAGGTCCACAGGGTTATCCGCCTGTTGTTATTTTTTATGCTCGTTGTTTTGATCTTTGCCGGTTTTTTCGGGCCCCAGGATCCATCTAAAAATTTTATGTTGTATCTCTGCTGGGGGCTCTGGTGGCCCGGGGTTGTTTTGAGTTGGTTTTTTGTCGGCAGAATGTGGTGCGGTTTATGTCCCTTTCCTGAATTCGGGCGACTTTTTCAGTATTTCGGGCTGACAGGCAACATTCGGGTGCCGAAGTTTATTGTCAAGAATAACATGATCATAGCCATGATCCTGCTGACGGCAATTCTCCTGATTGAAGAGTCTACCCGAATGTATGAATCGCCCCGGGAATCAGCGCTGCTTTTGTTGTTTATTCTGGGTGGTGCGACGTTCTGTGTGTTGCTGTTTGGGAAGCAGCAGTGGTGTGTATCCTGTTGTCCTCTCGGGCGTATGATCGGCTTTGGTGCCTCAATCTCCCTGCTGGAGTTCAGGGCGGATCATGATATATGCCGTCAATGTAAAACCTTTGCCTGTAAAAGAGGCACGGAACAGTTGCCGGGTTGTCCTGTTTCGCTGGGAGCATTCAATATAGTCAACAGTCTTGAATGTCATGTCTGTGGGTATTGTCTGCAGCTTTGTCCCCATGATTCTCCTCAGTTGAGGCTGCGTTCGCCGCTGCATGAAATCGTTTTGAGAAAGGGAAAATATATCACCTGTACCTATATTATTCCTATTCTCATGGGGTCACAGCTTGCCCGCATTCTGGATCAGAGCGTGCTCAGTTATACCAGTAAAATCCAGGCGACATGTACTTCGGATACGGTCTGTCAAATGGGACTTTATCTGATCCCCTTTGTGCTGGCAATTATCTTTGTTTACATGATTGTCAGCCTGGGCGATTTATTTTTTGGTGTCTACCATGATGATCTGCTTGGGAGTTTTTCGCCGATGGTGCCGGTGCTGTTTCCGGTTGCCTTTGCCGGGGAACTCGTACACAGGTTGACCTTTGCCGTGCGAAATGCGTATGATTTTTTCCCGACTATCGGCAGGCAGTTTGGCTGGAGCATCCTGGAAAGCTGGACGTTTACTGTGCCTGAATGGGTGTACCCGGCAATTGCACTGCCGATAATGATGATGGGGCAAATCGGGTCGCTGTATGTCTTGGATAGTATGGTTTTCGGCGAATTTGAAGGGTTGATTGCTACCTGGAGGTATCATACGATTCAGATCGTTTTTATCCTCATGTTTGCAATTTATATCTCTCTGATTTCCATGTCGTGGGATATCGGGATGCTCAATGTTTTGCACTTAATGCACATTTCGATTTAACTCGTATCTCTTGCGTAAAATGTTACGGAAGTTATTGAGGGTTCGGTTTCAGAGGCGGTTGAGTATTGTGGAAAACCATGATGAATAATGAGCGTTCAAGTGGTTGACATGGTATGTGGAGAAGGGGAGATACGGTTGGATTGAAAGTTTTCATGTCTTTAAAGTAGGGGAGGGATCCTTTTCATGTTGTTGAACACCTTGTTTAAACAGTGGTCGTATCGTCTTTTTGCACCCGGTATAATGCTGCATCAGACCTATGATGCCTTTAAGGCCCTGCTGGAACAGGATGGACAGAGTCATGACCTGATGGCAGGGTTTGAAATTCTCTATCATGATGGTAAACGGGAAGATTTCGCCGCTGTTATCAAGCGATACGACGATTTCTCCCAAGCCGTTGCCGGTATGATAGACAGTCTGGAACAGATGAATCCGGCTGATGCGGTAACCCTCCGGCAATATTTCAAGAAATTTGATTTCTATATTCGTTTTCTCCTGGCGCCGCCTGAGCAGTTCAATATCCCGCCCTTTGTCGTCCATTTTGATACCACACCCGAGCCTGCCCAGACCGGTAACAAGGCCTATAACCTGGCAGTATTGAAAAACGAACTGCACGCCCCGGTACCGGATGGGTTTTCCATAACCACCAATGCTTTTTTTAAATTAATTGATCATAATGATTTCAGGAACTCTATAAATGATCTCCTTGCCGGCATTGATATTGAAGATCAGCAGTCTTTGCTGCATGGCTCCGGTCAGCTCATGGGACTCATTCGTTCAGCCGAGATTCCGCCTGATATCAGTATGGATATTGTCAATGCCTATGACCGGATGGAGCAGCAATGCGGCGGTCCGGTATCCTGCGCTGTTCGATCATCTGCGGTCAGTGAAGACGGAGTGCACTCTTTTGCCGGTCAATACCATACCGAACTTGGTGCCAGTCGCGAGACGGTTCTTGAGAGTTATCTTAAGGTCGTGGCTTCAAAATATACACCGGAGGCGCTCTTTTATCGCATTACCGTCGGCTTAAGCGATGAGGAGACTCCCATTGCCGTCCTGGTGTTGACCATGGTTGATGCTGCAGCAAGCGGTGTTATATATACCGTTGATCCGACGGACTCAAAGGAGCAGGAACAGATTGTACACAGTATTTACGGGCTGGGCGAGTTGCTGGTCAGCGGGACGGCTAATGCCGATACCTTTTCCGTTGACAGGGAAGATGGCGAGATCAAGAGTAAAAAGAAAGGTCTGCAACAAAAGAAACTTGTTACCCTGGCTGGTCAACTTGAAGAAGTCGAACTTGACCGGGATGAACGTGCTGCGTTTTCCATCAGCGATGCAAGGGCTCTGGATCTGGCTGAATGGGGCCGAAAAATTGAAGAGCACTATGGTCAGCCCCAGGATATCGAGTGGGCTCTGACCGATGATGATACGCTGTTTCTGCTCCAGGCCCGTCCGCTGCAGCAGCAGGTTGCGTCACAGGATGCGGTTGAAGACAGAGCGTCTATAGATGTCATACCACTGTTTGAAGGTGGAAAAAAAGCGGCCGGTGGCGCGGCTTTCGGTAAGGTGTATCTTGTTGAAGGCAGGGATGTACAGGGAGTTGAAGACGGGGCGGTACTGGTTGTCCGCAGTACACCGCCGTCTCTGGTCAGGGTATTGAGTAAACTGGTCGCCGTGGTGGCGGACAAGGGGGCGACAGCCGGTCATTTTGCCACGGTCTGTCGGGAATTCGGGGTTCCCCTGCTGGTTAACACGGAAACTGGTACTTCGGTGTTGACCCAAGGGCAGGAGGTAACTGTGGATGCTGATCATAATGTTGTATATCCAGGCCGGATAGAGGTACTGCTGCAGGGTAAAGACGGCGCTGATAAAGATGAGATTCCATATTTTAAGAAACTGCGGACAATACTTGATTTTATTACCCCCTTGAAACTGGTTGATCCGGCTGCAGCGGATTTTCAACCAACTTCATGTCGATCCATGCATGATATTGTCCGCTATACGCATGAGATGGCAGTTCAGGCCATGTTCTCCCTTGGAGACAAGGTTTCCGGTCGTTCGGGAAAATGCCGCCAACTTCAAACCGAGTTGCCTCTTGAAGTGTATCTGCTTGATGTGGGAGACGGGATCTGTCCGGATACAGGGGCTGAAGAGCGCGTAGGGCTGAAACAGATCTGTTCAGTACCTTTTATTTCCCTCTGGCAGGGGCTCAGTAACCCGGGAGTTGACTGGGATGCGCACAGTCATTTTGACTGGAAATCATTTGATGATATTGCTCTGGCCGGCGGTATTGCCACCAAAAATTCCGGAGATTTTGCCTCTTATGCTATAATCAGCAAGGACTATCTCAATCTTAATATGCGTTTTGGTTATCATTTCACTCTCGTTGATGCCCTGTGCGGTTCGGACAGTCGAGCAAATTACTGTCAACTCCGGTTTGCCGGCGGCGGAGGGGATTACAGGGGGAAAACGCTGCGTATTGAATTTCTGGTTGCGGTTCTTGCCCGTCTTGGCCTGGAGACCACTGTCCGGGCGGATTTGCTGGATGCCAGGGTCGGCGATATAAGCAGCCGCGAATTATGTCACACCCTTGATATGCTCGGTCGTCTGCTGGGTGCAACCAAGTTGATGGATATGGTGCTGAAGGACGGGGGCGATGTAAATTATTATGTGGAACAGTTTTTTGCAGGAAATTATAACTTTTCAGGATAACCCATGAGCTATCAACTTACCTGGATAACCAGTCAGCTTGCTGCCGGCTATGCACCTATGTCCTATGAAGATCTCGAGACGATCCGGGAAGAGGGGATTGTTGCCATTGTCAATCTCTGCGGCGAATTTACCGATCTGCACGAGATAGAGGAAAAGGCGGGATTTGAGGTTTATTATCTGCCCACCCCTGATGAACATGCGCCTGAGATGGCGGCCATGGAAAAAGCCCTTGAATGGCTTGATGAGGCCATTTACCTGGGTAAAAAAGTCCTTGTACACTGCAGGCATGGACATGGCCGTACCGGCACGTTTGTTTCCGCCTACCTGCTGCGTCGCGGCCTCGGCCTGAAAAAGGCAGAAAAGATTCTGAAAAATACCCGTGCAAATCCAACCAACTATGCACAGTGGAAACTGCTGCGCAAGTATCATAAAAAGGAAGGTGTCCTGACCTTGACGGAACCGCAGGTTGAGTCATCTTCCGGCGGCCCGGATCTCTCTCCATTTCTGAAAGAATATGAGGCGGTTCTCAGTGAGCTTGAAAACAAACTGACGGATCAGGATGAGTTTCCGGACTGCGGCAAAGAATCCGATGACTGCTGCAGGCGCTATTTTGAACTGCAGCTTGCCGAAAGCGTATGGATACATACCGGTTTCAACCGTTTACTCAGTCAGGATGACCGGCAGCAGGTGCTTGAGCATGCCAGGGAATGTTCGGCAATTATCAAGACCGTCAGATCGCTCCATCTTCATCACCCAAAGCTCATCGGTGAGGATTTTTCAGAAACGTATACGGCAACAGGGGCCGTCTGCCCGCTTTCCATTGCCGGAAAATGTATTTTATATGAGAGAAGACCTTTCCGCTGTCGCTGGCATGGAAGTAATTTTTCCCAAAAGCAGCAGGATGAATATACCGACATGCTGGTCAATATATCTCATAATATGTACCTCGCCTTGACCGGGGCATTTCCCCCGAAAGGCGTTTTGCAGTTCACTATGGCAGATACGGTATCGGGCAGGTTTGTCCAGACCTGCTTTGACACCATGCTGAAAAACAAGCCCTGAATCGAGTGGTCAGGTTATGCATTTGTTCATCTCTGCAGGCGGATCGTTTAACCTGATACCTTTAACCTGATACCTTATACCCTTTAAAAACATGGAGCCGTCCGCAAAAGAAAAAAAGGTCCTGGTCGTCGATGATGAGCGGGATATGCTGTTGCTCCTGCGTAAGGTGATGACCAGAAAGTGCGGATGTATGGTAAAGATGGCTGATTCCGGTGATGCAGCTCTTGCCATGGTGGAATCATGGATGCCTGATGTCGTTCTCACCGATATCAAGATGCCCGGCATGGATGGGCTTGAATTTTTACGTCGTTTGAGCCGTTTTGACCCCACGATTACCACAATTATCATGACAGGGTACGGCACCATTGAGATGGCGGTACAGTCCCTGAAAGAAGGGGCCTATGATTTTTTTGAAAAGCCGTTTGATAATGATCAGATTATTCATGCGGTGAGCCGGGCTATTGAACGAACCATGTTGCTGCGGGAAAATCTGCAACTGCATCACCGGTTGACGGAACAGCAGGATGTTACTGGTTTTATTGGAAGATCAAAAACGTTGAACCAGGTACTGGACCTTCTGAAACGACTTGCCCCAAGCAGGGCCACGGTACTGATCCGGGGCGAATCCGGTACCGGTAAGGAACTTGCTGCCCGGGCTCTGCATTTTATGAGTAAACGGGCAAAGCAGCCCATGGTAACCGTCAACTGTCCAGCCTTGCCGGAGCATATCCTGGAGAGTGAACTTTTCGGCTACCGGAAAGGGGCCTTTACCGGTGCCGACCGGGATAAGGAAGGCCTGTTTTTAAAGGCCAGTGGCTCTACTATTCTTCTTGATGAAATTGCCGATATTCCTGTCTCCATCCAGACAAAGCTGCTGCGGGTCCTGCAGGAAAAAGAAATCCAACCCCTGGGACAGACCAGAACATATCCGGTTGATGTCCGCATTCTGGCTTCAACCAATCAGGATCTGGAGGGAAAAATAGAACGGGGTGAATTCCGTGAAGATCTTTTTTACCGCCTGAATGTCATGACGGTCACCATGCCGAGTCTTTGTGACATGGTGAACGATATTCCCCTGCTGGCCCAGCATTTTCTTGAAATGTACAGTAAGGAGCATGATCGTTCGGATCTGGAATTTGCCCCTGAATCCCTGCAGTGCCTGATGAGGCGGCCCTGGAAAGGAAATGTCCGGGAGTTGGAGAATACCATTAACAGGGCCGTGCTTTTATGTGACAGTAACAAGATCAGTCCATCAGACCTGATGACCAATGAATCCTCTGCCGGCAATGGTGAAGGGCCATCCCTGAATAACCAGATCTGTTTTCTTCATCTGCCCTATAAAAAGGCCAAAGAAGAGGTACTGACTTATTTTACCAGCACCTATCTTAAAACTGCCTTAACCGCCAGCAAGGGCAATGTTTCGGCTGCTGCCAGGCAATGCGGTATGGAGCGGCAGGCCTTTCAGCGTCTGATGCGACGCCACCAAATACAGTCCAGGGAGTTTCGGCCATGAGTGGTGAGGCGCAACCATATTCTCTTGCCGGGAATAAAACGTTTTGTAACTTTTGTCCCGGTTACTGCTGTTATCGGCTGCAAGGTGCAAGCCTTTATATCATGGCGGTTGATATTAATCGTATCGCCCGTCATTTTAAGATCACTGATGGCGAGGTCCGGAGCCGGTATCTTGAAGGAAAACATACTTTTAAGACCAGGGAGGACGGCTCCTGCATTTTTCTTGCCGACAACCGGATGTGCAAACGCTGTTTGATCCATGAGGCACGGCCGAAACAGTGCCGCGATTTTCCCTACGATAAATCCTGCCCCTATCTGGAGAGTCATAACCTGCTTGTCGCAATCCAGCCCCGCGTAGAAAAGAGCCTTGGTCACTTGGTTGTCCCCGGCATGGAGGTAAGCGCTCCATGAACACCCTGGAAGGCTTACATTCCGAGGTGTTATCATGTCAAGAGTGTAGTTGGAAGTGCTTACCCGGCATGCTGACTGATCCTTTGGGGTAGACCATAATTGCCCGCCAGGGGGAGTCTACGCCTGTCGACTTTTAATTCCTCCTCCCCTGCAACAGTTTTGCGGCACCTTACGTTCCATTTTTCTTTTTCCATTTATAAATTTATTTGCCAACTTTTCTTGAATCTTGTAACGCGCTGTAATTGTATATAAAATAAATAGCTGCCGCGTTTGTACATTTTATGGATTGATTGTTGCATAGTTTGAAAGAGGTAGTCTGAGACGTATATAAAGCTTTTCAGTATATGTGTATAGAGGCGGTCAATGATTATATTTCGATTCAAAATGCCGGCATCTTGTTATGTGGTTTTTGTAGGCTTTTTTCTTGTTCTGTCTGGATTTAACGAGGCATGGTCGGCAAAAGTTGAAATAAATAAAGTGCATCGAATCGGAGTGCTGGCAAAAAGAGGCAGTACGGCAGCCCTTCTCAAATGGAAGGCGACAGCGGATTATTTAACCCGTGAAATCATTGGCCATCGTTTCGAGATTGTGCCGCTGTCATTTGATGAAATATCCGGGGCAGTAAAACAAAAAAAGGTTGAGTTCATACTGGCCAATCCCGCACTCTTTCTGACCCTGTCCACGGAAGATGGGGTCAGGCCGCTTGCCACACTTGAAAATTTACGGGACGGCAAAGGGTATTCCGTATTTGGCGGGGTCATTTTCGTCAGAGCGGATTCGCATATTCTTCATTATAAAGACCTGAAAAACGCCTCTTTTGCTGCAGTGAGCAAAAATTCTCTCGGAGGTTGGCTCATGGCCTGGCGGGAGTTGAAAAAGTTACATGTCACTCCGGCTGGAGATATCAATTCCGTGGCCTTTGTCGGTACCCAGGATGACGTCGTTTTTTCCGTCCGTGATGGTAAATATGACGCCGGCACAGTACGAACGGATATCCTGGAAAAAATGCAGCAGGAGGGAAAGATCAACATCCAGGATTTCAGAGTACTGCGCCAGAACGTATACTTCCCGACAGAGGCATTTTCTTTCCTTCGCAGCACCCCGCTCTATCCTGAATGGCCTTTTGTTGCAACGAAATCCGTACCGGATCAACTCAATAAAGATATTACTATTGCCCTGTTACGGATGCCGTCTGATTCGGATGCAGCTCGAAGTGCCTCTATTAGCGGTTGGGATGTCGTCCGCAACTATCAGCCTATCCATGAGCTGGAAAAGGATTTGCGTCTGGGGCTATATCAACGGATCAGTTATTTAAATTATAAGGATGTCTTCGATCGATACAGTCTTTTTATAAATGCCGGTATTGTCGTATTTATTTTAACCATCATCCTGTTGTCGTACCTGTTTCGTCTTAAACGACTCCTTCGCGCTGATATCAAGCGACGGAAGAAGATTGAACATGTCCTTAAGACAACCAATAGAAGGTATTATGACGAAATGATGAAGTATGTTCGTGAAGGAGATTAGTTCTTTTACCTGTAGTTCCGTCTTAAAATGAGAGCGGTGCTGTCCATGGTAACGTATAGCCGTTTATTTTTTTTAACACCTTCATCATATTTCTCTGTTCGTTTCTGTTTTTTTCAACCTGAAATGCAAACTATTTGTTTCAGGCGCATCTATTTTGTTGCAGTTTGCCCAGGTTTTTTTTGTTCATTGTACGACGTTTAACAGGGTTCACTATATATTATAATCGTATCCAGGTGAATTTGTGCTAATAATTTATTTTTTAGCTGATCTGCGATAACTGGTATGTAATGTGCAATAAATTGTTAAACGTCGTAATTCAGTTTCACTGATATTTCAAATGATGAAAAGTTATTGATTGGCCGGGATAAAACCGCTGTTGTTGTCAATAGTAATGTGTTTTTTTCCTGTTTAGTATTTGATGCATCATTTTAGCTGCAGGTTAAGGTAACAGTATGAAACATGATGGTTTTCAATCTGGCGGAGTTTTTCTGACGGCATTTATTGCCTGTTGCTACTACCTCTTCATACCTGCCAATGCATGGGCTTTTCAGTCCCATGGACCACCGGAAGGGCTTTATGTCCATCAGATGGCCCATGTCCATTTTATTCTTGCCCTTGGCTACCTCTACTGGGATATTCGTCGTTCCTCTTTTACCGAACAGGGGTGGCGTTACCTGCAGAAATTCTGTGTCGTTATGCTCTGCTGGAATGTTCTTGCCTTTATCGGCCATGCCATTGCCGGACATATTGATGCAAACATGATTGTATCAACAAGTTATCTGCAGGCAACAATACAGGGTCCTATTAATTTACATAAGTTCATTTTTTATGTAGCAAAATTTGATCATTTTGTTCTGGTTCCAGCATTATTTTTTCTCTATATCGGAATGCGTTCTCTGTACCGTTCCGTTGAAAAGCATGCCGGGGAGGCAGGGAGATGACTGGGTTGCCCCTCCTTCCAACTATTGTCACCGATATGGCCGGATCTCTGGCTGATATCATCTTTGCCTTCCTGGCTATGCGCTATGCCTATCTTCTCACCAAGAAACAGCCTGAAAATTTTCTCTGGGGATATTTATTTTATATCTGTATGGCTATTGCCGCGTTTTCCATCTCCAGGGCAGCCGGTCATTTAGTCAAGCAGTTCTTTTTTCTCACCGATAATCGTGCCATGTGGAAGGTCATTTCTCCCTATTCGGGAGGATTCAACACCCTGTTGCTGATATCGGTCTCTTCTGTCACAATTTTTTATCATAAGGGTGTGCAGGCGTATAATTTCATCGAAAAGAAGGCTAGGGGTTTAAAGACTGCCAACCGAAGGCTGGAGTATGCAGCCGAGGAAATGAAGGAACTGAATCTCCATCTTGAGGAGATGAATATCAACCTTGAGGAGAAGGTTGAAGAGCGGACAGCTGAACTTTCAAAATCAGAAAAGAAATTCCGCCACCTGTTTTCGGCCTCTAAAGATATGGTTTTTTTCTGTGATACCGAACGTAACCTTATGGATATCAATGAATCCGGCCTGGAGATGCTTGGCTACACCCGGGCGGATGCCCCTCTGTTGCGTTTAGATAAGATTTTTGCCAGCGCTGCAGATGTCGATAACTATTTTGCAACTATCCGGAAGGATGGTTTTATCCAGGATCAGGAAATTGAATTCAGAAAGAAAGATGATTCCGTTATTTTTGTTCTGTTGTCGGCAACAGCCGTTTACGATGATTATGGAAAGCTGGTCGGATGTGAGGCCATAGCCAAAGACCTTACCCGCGTTAAAACCATGATGGAGCAGCTGGTTTCAAGTGAAAAAATGGCATCGGTGGGGCAGATGGCGGCAGGGGTTGCCCATGAAATCAATACTCCTCTTGGAATTATCCTGGGGTATTCTCAGTTAATGAAAGATGATTTTGACGAAGATTCCGAAACATATCAGAATCTGGAAGTCATTGAGCGACAGACCAAGGCTTCCCGTAAGATTGTTGCTGATCTGCTGAAATTCTCTCGTCAGACCGGTAGTATCAGGGAAAATTTAAATTTGAATGAAGTCCTTGCCGATGTGCTTGCAGTAACCGAGCATAACCTCAATATTGATCATATACAGGGCCATCTGGAACTTGAAGATAATCTTCCCGAGGTTGTTGGCGATGCTGAGAAACTGCGCCAGGTTTTTGTCAACCTGGTGAATAACGCTCACCATGCCATGGAAGAGCAGGGTGGGGGAGATATTTTCTTAAGCACCTCCTATGATTCGATAGGAGGGCATGTAATAGCCAGCGTATGTGACACCGGACACGGTATCCCCGACGATATCAAGGCCAAGATTTTTGATCCTTTTTTTACCACCAAACCTGTTGGCAAGGGGACGGGGCTCGGCCTGTCCGTCACCTATGGAATCATTAAGGATCATGGTGGGATAGTGGAGATAGAAAGTCCGGTTAAAGATGAACGGACCGGTGAAACAACTCAGGGGACTGTTTTCCGAATTATTTTACCGGTCGCCAGTGAAGAACAGGCTGTAGCCTGAATGTGTCGACAACACATTGCAGAAGATATTTGTAGAGTAACAGCTCTACTTAAATTGTAAGGAGGTAAATATGGCTGAAATTTTAGCGCTTGATGATGTACAGGACGCCACCGTACTCATAGGTAAAATTCTTTCAAAAAAAGGACATAAGGTACACACTTTTACTGAAGAGGATGAAGCTATTAACTTTGCCAAGGAAAACAGGATTGATCTGGCAATTCTTGATATAAAACTCAAAAAGATGAGCGGTGTTGAGGTACTGGGTCTGTTGAAAGAGTCAACGCCTGATATGCATGCAATTATGCTCACCGGCTATCCGACGGTCGAAACAGCCCGGGAAGCAATCAGTCTTGGTGCTGACGAGTACTGCGTAAAACCAATTGATCGTGATGAACTGGAAGAGAAGGTAGAACTGGTTTTAAAGAAGTCATGAACCTGATTGTTAAAAAATAACTTATGAGTAAGGAGAAATGATCATGAAAAAATCAGTGTACTCCATCTGCGGGATGTGTACCGTACGCTGTCCCATTCGGGTCGAGGTCGAAGATAACGAAGTAACATGGATTGAGGGTAATCAGCACCTGATAGGTGGTGCTCTATGTGCGAAAGGATCAGCCGGTACGGCTCTTGTAAAAGATGATGAACGACCGCAGCAGCCGCTTATTCGTGAAGGTGGTCGTGGAGCCGGTCGCTGGAAAAAGGTCAGCTGGCCCACTGCCTACGATTATATTGCTGATAAATTAAAAAATATTAAATCGGAATACGGTCCTGAATCTCTTGTCGTGTCCTCAAGAGGAGGTCCATGGCAGGGTATGTACAAGACCTTCTGTCATGGTTTTGGATCTCCCAACTACACCAATCATGACTGTACCTGCGGCCGTAATACCCATCATGCCAGTCTGTCCATAAACGGGGTCGGACGCAAGGGGTTTAGCTATGACATAAAAAATGCAAAGCATCTCGTCCTCTTCGGTCGTAATATGTTTGCTTCCCTGCAGATAGCAGTGAATCTCCAGACCATGGACATGCTGGAAAACGGCGGGCGGTTGACCTATGTAGATGTTCGTCAGAGCATGACAGGTCTGAAGGCGACACGATTTTTTCAGGTCCGTCCGGGCACGGATTATGCCCTGGCCCTGGGTATGATCCATGAGATTATCAAAAAAGAGGCCTTTGACGGCGACTTCATAGACAAGTATGTCACCGGTTTTGATGAGCTTTGCTACTTTATTGAACAGTACAGTCCCAAATGGGCTGCCAAAGAGTGCGGCGTTAAGGAAAAGGCGATTAAGGCATTTGTTGATGAGGTACTGGAAGACAGTCCGAAAGTTATCTTCCATCCGGGCTGGAATCTGTCGCGCTATAAAGATTCTTTTTATGTCAGCCGTGCCCTGCATACGCTTAATATTTTAATGGGAAATATTGAGCAGGAGGGCGGCCTGCTTATTCCTAAAGGACCGGGAGACTGCGGCGTTAAGGGTATCCGGAATCTTGACTGCCCCAAACCAGACATCAAACGGGGCGATGGGGTCGGCTGGAAATATAATCACTTTGACAAGGGACCAGGGCTTGCGCACCTCTTTTTTCCAACCATGCACAGCCAGGATCCTTACCCGATAAAGGCGTGGATCGCCATGCGCCACGATCCCCTGTCAGGCATGCCGGATCCCGAGGCCCAGAAACGTGCTTTTGACAACTGTGATCTGCTTGTTTCCATAGATACTCATTACAGTGAGTTCGGCTGGTACGCCGATGTCATTCTGCCGGAATCCACCTATCTTGAACGGGATAACCCGATCTGCCTCCAGAAAGGCCTTAAGCCGCGGCTTGCTGTTCGTCGTAAGGCGGTTGATCCTGTATTTGATACCAAACCAAGTTGGGAGATTTTTAAACAGCTGGCCACCAGACTCGATCTCGATGAGCACTTCCCGTACAAGACCATTGAGGATCTCTGGAAATGGCAGCTGGAACCAACCGGCCTTACTATAGAAGATTTTGCTGAAAAGGGATTTGTGTCGCTCACGGATGAACCGATCATGTTTGACCGGGATAAACTTGACGGTCAGTTTAAGACCCCTTCCGGAAAAATTGAGATTATCAGCAAAAAACTTACCGATGCAGGGCTTGACTCCCTGAAGCCGTACACCAGTCCTACCAAAGCTCCCAAGGGGCAGTTTCGCCTGGTTTACGGTCGGTCGGCCGTGCATACCCATGGGCATACGGTCAATAATATTCTGCTCTATGAGTTGATGCCGAAAAATTCCCTGTGGATCAATACCAAGGTGGCAGCAAAGCTGGGGGTCGTCAGCGGCGATCTTGTAGATGTTATTGCTGCGGATGGATTTAAACAGAGGATTGAGGCACATGTTACCGAATTTATTCATCCTGAATGTGTGTACACCGTACATGGCTTTGGTAAACAGGTTCCCCTGCAGAGTAGATCCTATCATGCAGGTTTGAGCGATCAAAAGCTGATGGTCGGTATGCTTGACAACTGGGATAAGGCAGGGGGCGCAATCAATCTTTGTGAGGCTTTTGTTACCGTGCGCAGAAGTGCCCGGAATATGAAGAGGAGGGTCGAATTATGAACAAATATATGATCTATCTCGATACCAAACGGTGCATTGGTTGTCATGGTTGCGAGGTACATTGCAAGACCAATAAGAATTTACCCTTTGGTCCTATCTTATGTGAAATTGACCATAAGCCTCTCAAGTCAATCAAGGGTGTCCCTAAAACTGAATTTTCTTTTCGCAGCTGTTATCAGTGTGATGATCCATACTGTGCCGAGATCTGCCCGGTTGGGGCTCTTACCAAACGGGAAGACGGCATTGTTATGCTGGATCAGGAAAAATGTATCGGCTGCATGGCCTGTGCCGGTGCCTGTCCCTGGGGGGTTCCGCAGTTTAATCCGCTAACCGGTAAAATGGTAAAATGCGATTTCTGCGTTGACCGGGTTGATGAAGGACTGAAACCGGCCTGTGTCACCAAGTGCACCACGCATGCGTTGACATTTGTCACCTTGACCGAGGTATAACTGTTAATAGATGAGTCTGTTGATTTAATAGGATTTTCGTTCGAGATCAAGGCATACGAAAAAATTTACCGCAGGCATATAGCTGATATTCCGAGGATAAATTTTTTCGTATAACACAAAGATCGGGTGCAAATACATTAAATCAACGGGCTCATAGATGACCACCATGACGGGGTTTGTGCGTAAAGAGCAGGTGGATGATGCAGACCTTGTCGATTGTACTTGAAAATTTTTTGCAGTAAATGATGCGATGGAGTCTCATAAAAGGAGGTGAAAATAAAGAAGAAGCTGTGGGTTGTATTCCAGGTGGTTAAACACCTGTTTATGAAGGTTGGCTAAGATTGTTCAAGGAATAACAGGAGGAGCTGTATGAAACGAATTTCTCTATTACTTGGTATTGTGCTTGCAGGCGTTATGCTTGTCAGTTCCGGTGCACTGGCGGTTGATGCAAAGTTGGCCGCAAAATCTGTAAAGGCAGGTAGTGCGATCAGCCTGGAAGGGACCATTGCCCCCGGACAGGATCTTTTTGTGATTATCAGCAGTGAGAAGATGTTCTCACCTGATGATGCACTTGGTCCCAAGGAAAAAAAGAGGCTGAAAAATGGTAAGAAAGGTAAAAATGCCTTTGGTGACACCGCTATCCCGCCCGTTTACTATGTGGTCAGCAATACTCCTGACAAACTGGCAACAGCTGAAGACTCATGGAAAGGGCAGACCAAAGGGATTTTTGCCTTTCCGCCGTTCAAGTATAATGTACGGATCAACAAGCTGAAAGATTGGGGTGATATTGATCCTGCTGTCAAGGGGATGCTTGCTACGGTAAAAACAGAGGAGCAATGGAAGTTCCTTACCTTTACCCATGAGAAAAAATTTGGTATCAACACCGTTGCCAAAGAGGCACCCATCAAGGCAGGCAATACCCGTATGGTCCTGACCGATGCTCAGCAGCAGCCGGAGGCATGGAATAAGGATGTAACGCTCTCCCTGGATAAGCAGACCGGTAAGTTTTCCATGAGCATGAAGCCGTATAAAAATATTGCTCCAGGTACTCAATTGGGCGTGTATGTCAACGGCCAGAAAGTTGATACTCTGACCATTGAAAAATCCGGTTTCTTTTTTAAGACAGGCAACGTCTATATGAATCCGCTGATTGTTTTCGGTGGTGCCTTCATAATTGGTATTCTGTTTGTCATCATGGGTGCGGCCGGCGGTCTGTTCACGGCTGCCTTTCAGATTACTGTCATCGGTACCAAGGGCCCCATCGGTATTAATGCCGGTAATACCATCAAACCCACCAACCTCTTCCTGACCATGTGTTCGCCCATCACCGGTCTGATGACCTTTATCAAAGAAAAACGATTTGCTACACCGGTCGCCATTCCCTTTGCCATTGGTATTGTTACCGGTGCCTTTTTTATTGGACCTCCTCTGTCAGCCAAGTACCTGAACCTTGCAGCGTTTAAATTTTATCTTGGTATTATCTGTCTTGTCATCGGTATCAAGCTGTTTACCGAGGCCATGCCCTCTGCTATTGAGAAGAAAAAGGCCATGAAGGCTATTGTGCAGAAGTTCAATGCAGCAGTGAAAGAGGCTAAGGAATCCGGTAAGGCCATGCAGATGGGTTCCATTGAATTTGATAAATTTAATTTTATCAGTTTTGATATGCGCTTCTGGGGTGAGACCTTTGTTGCCAAACCCCTCCTGATGTTGATCGGTGGTCTTATCATGGGTATCATCGCTTCCTCCTTTGGTGTAGGCGGTGGTTTCATGTTCATGCCCTTCATGACCACCATGGTCGGCTACCCGATGTATCTGGCCGTACCCATTGCCCTGGCAGGTACGTTTTCCACCTCTGTCGGTGCTGTGGCCAAGTATGTAATGCTCGGGTATCAACCTGACTGGATTATGGCTGCGCTGATCGCTGCAGGTGCCATGTGCGGTGGTGTGGTTGGTCCTAAAATCCAGAAAAAACTGCCGGAAATTTTCCTGAAACGGATGCTGGCAGCTGCCCTGATCCTGACCTTTATGAAGTATACGGGACTGCTCTGGTTCATGCGTTAAAATTTGTATCCTGAACAGGAGTAAGGTAGAGTGGGGTGAACAGCTTGTTCACCCCATTTTTGTTTCCGGTTTCTGATTGTGCATGCAAGGTTTCTATGGAAGGTTTAAATAACATTCTTGACTGGTTGTATTACGACTGTATTTCCCCACTGTTCCAACTGTTCGGACGCCTGCTCAGCCTGATTCTGATTCAGCCGCTGGTCTTTCTGCACATGCCCGTCTGGCTGCATGTAGTTTTTTTAGGCGTGTTGACGGCCTGTTTTTCTTTTTTTCTCCGTCACCTGTTACATGTCGAACAGAAGGTAAAGCATTTCAACGCCCTGTTTGCTGAAAAACGCAGGCGTCAGCAGGATCTGCAGCTTATCTCGGATAAATACAGCCGCGAGGCTCTGTACAGGGTAACCGATGATGAATTGAACAGTGATTTTAACACCTACCTGGCCCATCATTATGCCCGGTATGTAACTGTATACATGCTCCCTCTTTTTCTGGTGCTGGCCTGGCTCAATACGGTTTTTACGGAAACCGTGCTCCTGAGCCGTACAGGCCATCCCTTTGCTGTACTTGTCCCGGCCAACAGTTTCGGTATCTCCGGGCTGAACGTGACCTCTGTTTTTCTTATTACATATGTGCTCTGTCTCATTGCAGGCTTTCAGGTTTTGCGTCGAAGAAACCGCCGGTGTGAGCAGTGTGAGTAATCATTAAAGTGTAAGATCGGTTGGAGTGTTGAAGTGCTCAACAAACAATTGGTTAACAGCCCATAATTTTTTTGTTTCAAAAAGCATGGTTTTTTAAAATGATTTTGTGTATAATTTAATAAATTATTAGCATGTAATGGAGCCTGCCTATGAATGGGAAGAACACTGCCTTATTGCTGCATAATCAGGAACGGCGCCGTTTTTCCAGAGTTGCTTTTGATCGTTGTGCCTGGTTAACCGTACATGACAGGAAGCAACGTTTTGATAAGGTGAGCAATCTGAGTATGGGGGGAGTATCCATTCAGGGGGGAAGTTCTCTGCAGGCAGGTGATATCTGCGAATTTGAGTTGCATGATGATGGGCCTCATACCTGCCGGGTGGTTAAGTTTTGTGCCCGGGTGATTCGGAGCGGAAATGCCGGTATGGCCCTTGAATTTGTTGATATGGATGTTGACAGTTATATGTTTCTCCAGACCATGATCCTTTATTACGCCGATGACCCTCTTGGAGTCGTCACTGAATTCCAGGATAATTTCCCGCGTCCTTCCATTACTGCCTCCTGCTGATTGCTTTTTTTGCAAATAATGTAAGTGCTGCGACGAACTGTATAAATATTTATGCAATTCGTCTTTTTTATGGTAAGAGAGCACCCATAAAAATAATTATTTTCAGTACAATATGAGACAGGAACAGTTGCAGAAATCAGAGGTCCCGAGCTGGGCCAGACCATTTGCCGGGCTGGGAGACCAGTTTATTTACCTGCTCACCGATCTGGGTCGGATGGGGATTTTTCTTCTTTCAACCCTGACCGGTGTATTCAAGCACCCCTTTCGAGGCCGTGAACTGCTGAAGCAGCTTCGCTTTATCGGTGCAGGATCTGTAACCGTAATCTTTTTTACCGCCCTCTCTTCCGGGATGGTGCTCGGACTGCAGGGGTATTATTCGTTACATAAGTTTGGT
Organism: Desulfobulbaceae bacterium; assembly: GCA_015486315.1. GTDB lineage: Bacteria > Desulfobacterota > Desulfobulbia > Desulfobulbales > Desulfobulbaceae > Desulfobulbus_C. The sequence continues at coordinate 56,384 of WFRY01000466.1, read as the reverse complement.
GCGGAAGGGATGCTCGGTTCAGCTGTTTCTCTGACCCTGATTATGGAACTTGGTCCGATCCTGACGGCGCTCATGGTTGCGGGAAGGGCAGGGTCGGCCATGTGTGCCGAGATCGGTATTATGCGCATTTCCGAGCAGATTGATGCGCTTGAGTGCATGGCTGTTGATCCCTTCCGTTATCTCATCTCACCCAAGCTGCTTGCCACCATTATATCTGTTCCCCTGCTCACAGCCATGTTTGATGTGGTCGGTATCTTTGGCGGCTATCTTGCTGGTGTCAAATTGATGGGTGTCAGTTCCGGTTCCTATTTCAACGGGATGATGCAGAGTGTGAGTAATCATGATATCCGGCTTGGAATAATAAAGTCTTTTGTGTTTGCCCTGCTGCTGGTCTGGATCAGTACCGGTCGAGGTTATTTTGTTCAGCAGATCAGAGGAGTGGGATTTGGTGCGGAAAGTGTCAGTAAGGTTACCACCCAGGCGGTGGTCATCTCTTCGATTTCAGTTCTAATTTTTGATTACCTGCTCACTGCGGTACTGCTGTAGCAATGACTTCCGATACATACAACGCTGATTTGCCGGCCATCGAGTTTATCAAGGTGACTAAATCCTTTGGAGAGCGAGTCCATCGGCATACTGTTTTGAATGAAATAAGCTTTTCCATTCCCCGTGGTAAGACAACCGTCATTGCCGGCGGCAGCGGGCAGGGGAAAAGTGTCACCCTTAAATTAGTGCTGGGCCTGCTTCGCCCCGACAGCGGCAGTATACTGGTCGATGGACAGGATGTCACTGTAATGCGACGAAAAGCTCTTCGTTCCCTGCGGACCAGGTTTGGTGTGCTCTTTCAAGGTTCGGCCCTGTTTGATTCCCTGTCCGTGTTTGAAAATATCGCCTTACCGCTCAGGGAACGGACGAAACATACGGAGCAGGAGATCCGGCAACGGGTCATGGCTACGCTGGAAGAGCTTGAACTTTCCGGTCATGAAGAAAAATTTCCAGCCCAGCTCAGTGGTGGTATGAAAAAAAGAGTCGGACTGGCCCGCGCTTTGCAACTCAATCCTGAGATTGTCCTCTTTGATGAGCCGACAACAGGGCTTGATCCGGTTATGACCCGGGAAATTTACCAGCTCTTTGAGCGAATGCAGAAGGAGCTGGGCTATACGGCGGTTATCGTCAGCCATGATATACCCAGGGTTTTTGACCTTGCCGATCAGATAATTCTACTCAATAAAGGAGAAGTTGATGTCTTTACCAGTGTTGAGCAGATCAGGAATTCAAAGAAACCCTATATCCGGGAGTTTGCGGAAATGACCATGGGTGAGCTTTTTGAATCCGAACAGAGCTGTTGATAAACTCATATGTGCCGGTAATCAGGAGATATGTTGTTCCGGCATCAAAACATATCAGTGCCTTGTTGTGGAGTGTCAGGGAGGATAAATGAATAATTCTCGAGTTGAGATTGTTGTCGGTATTTTTCTGGTGCTTGGTTTTCTTGCCTTTGGCTGGCTGGCCATGCAGCTTGGTGAAGTACCTTGGCTAAGTGCCCGTAAAACATATATTGTTTATGCGGATTTTGATAATATTTCAGGGGTAAAATCCGGTGCTGAAGTCCAGATAGCTGGTGTTACCATTGGTTCGGTAACCGGTCTTGCGCTGAGTGATGATGATCAGGCCCGGGCGGAGATGCAGTTGAATAAGGAAATTAAAATTCCTAAGGATTCCATTGCCTCGGTAAAATCCCAGGGGATTATCGGTGATAAACTCATTCAAATCACCCTGGGGGGTGATGAAAAAAATTACCAGGAAGGGGAAGTGATTGTTGATACGGAATCTTCAGTTGATCTGGAATCATTGATTTCCAAGTTTGCTTTTGGAAGTGTAAAATAAACTTTGCCATGAAAATATCATTTCAAATAATTATTCTGGGTATCTGTCTTGTTCTTGCGACACTGGTGTCGGCGCCCCGGGCAGTTTGCCTGGCTGCAACCGACGACGGCCCTGTCGATTTTCTTGATGACGAATTTTATGACAGTGAACCCGCATCTGTTGAGACCGATGATCCCCTTGAATCTTTTAACCGGGCAATGTATCACTTCAATGATTTTACCTTTACCTGGTTTTTTAATCCCGTAGCCACCGGTTACAGTTATGTGGTGCCTTACGATATCCGTGGTTCCATAGGTAATTTTTTCTATAACCTCCAGGAACCGTTACGCTGCCTCAACTCCATCCTGCAGGGTAGATTTTCCGATGCCGGTACCGCTCTGATACGTTTTGTTATTAATACCACCGGCGGTGTTGCCGGCCTGGGAAATCCGGCCGGCAGGGAACTGGGGTTTAAGGCCGTCGATGCCACCCTTGGTGAAACGCTTGCTGTCTGGGGCGTTGGGGATGGTTTCTATCTGGTGATACCGTTTTATGGTTCCACAACGCTGCGTGATTTTACCGGAGACATGGTTGACGGTCTTGCCCTGTCGCCTTACTATTATTGGGCGGATGGCTGGGAACCCGCTGCTGCCATTTACCTGGGCAAGGAAACAAACAAGTTGTCCCTGCACCTCGGTGAATATGAAGACCTGAAGAAGTTGAGTTTCGATCCCTATGTAGCCCTTCGAAATGGTTATTTTCAGATTCGAAAGAGACTGCGGGATTCTCACCTCCAGGTGTATGACGAATAAATACAGGTGTGACCGAAGGCATGTATCGGTCCTCTTTAAAGGTGAATTTGTGCAGAAAAACAGTATAATATTGTCGATCGTTATCGTTGCCGTACTGGCCATGGCGCCATTTGTTTTCCATGGCACGGCCCGGGCCGTTGTTCCAGACCCTACGGAACAGCTTAAACCCTTTCTTGATAAAATTGTTGTAGAACTCAAGAACAGGGATTTCAAGGATGACCCCTCCTGTCGTCAGTGTCAGCGCATTGTCGATATTGCCTCCGAACATTTCGATTTTCATGAGATGTCCAAGCGGGTTCTCGGCAAGCAGTGGAGAAAATTGTCTGCGCAGCAGCGGGATCAGTTTGTCAGTCTTTTTACCAGGCTGTTACAGTATGCATATATCGGTAAGGTTGAGGACTACGTTGATACCAAAATTCAATTTGGTAAACAGCGCATCAAGGGCAACAGGGCCGAGGTCCAGACCCAGCTTGTAGATGCAAACAAGTCAATTCCGGTCTCCTATATTATGATTTTAAAAGGAGACAAGTGGATGGCCTATGATATTATTGTGGAAGGGGTAAGCCTGATACGTAATTATATGGAACAGTTTCGCAGTATACTTCGTGATGAAAAATTTTCCGGACTGATAGACCAGATGGAACATAAGATTCTCCAACTTGAAGAAGAAAAAAATAAAAAAGACGCTGCCGGCAAAGAAGAGAACCCGGCAGCTGCAGCGGGTTGATTATTTTATTTGACCCCGGACATCCGTAACCAGTAGAGCAGAATCGTGTAACCGGCTGCAGAACACGCTGTGGCCATGATCACAATGCTTCCTGCAAGTTTTTCGTCTCCCCCCATTTTTCCCGCCATGATAAAAGTGGCAACTGCTGTCGGGGCACCGGCCATGAGCAGACCAATGGCAAAGTCCAGACCTGTTATCCCGGCCGACAGCATCAGCAGGGCGGTGACTGCGGGGAGCAGGACCAGTTTTATTGTGGTGGCAATGATGGTTGTTTTGATATCACCCCGCAGTTTGTTCAGGGAAAAACCTCCTCCAATGGAGAGCAGGGCCAGCGGGAGTGTCATGCCTGTGGCAATGCTCAGTGAACGGTCGATAACGGCAGGCATCGGCAGCTGAAAAAAACTCCAGCCAATACCGGCCAGAGATGCCGGAATCAAAGGGTTGTAGAGAACCTGTGTGCAGATTTCCACCACATCAGTCCGCTTTTTCTGCTGGGGAAGGAGCAGGGCCAGGATGGCAAAGAAGTTTAGAACCGGTACCAGGAATCCCAGCAGAACGCCCGCCCTGGACAGTCCCGCATCTCCGTAGGCATTGTAGATAATGGCCAGTCCTATGTAGGCCAGGTTGCCCCTGAATGATCCCTGGCAGAAGCTACCTTGAACCGGTGCCGGGTAGTTGCGCCATCGCCCATAGAACCAGGCGATCAGAAAACAACAGCCGACAGCGCTTGCTGTGGTTACCACCAGCCTGAGGTTGAAACTGGTGCTGAAATCTGCAGTACCTGTCTTGTAGAACAGCAGCAGGGGAAGGCAGACATAAAAGACCAGCCTGTTGGTCTGCTCGTAAAAAATATCGTCAACAAGCCCTTTCCGTCGAATAGCAAAGCCAAGCCCGATGATGAAAAATACCGGGAAAACAATTTCAATTACATTTAACATTTTTACCTGAATAGTTTTACCCCGCGACCTCTCAGTGAGGTGGCAGGTGAGTGAGTAAACTGTACTGTATACAGGAAAAACGTAAACGCTTCATTAATTAGTGCCTGTCCATAAATGGCCTTTCGGAGTCTCGCGAGCTCGCTTACCCTGCCCGATTTCTGCTCAGAATGTGAAGTTATTTTTGATTGTACCCTTAACTTGATAACAGCTCGGTGTTCATGGAGCGCTTACAAAGGTAAACAGGGAGCAAAGGTATGAAAAACATCAGAGTGACCGGCAAGCAGCCTAATTCAAAGATGTGTTTTGCCTGCGGACTTGAAAATAGATTCGGTTTGAAGAGTCGGTTTTATGAGTTGGAAACAGGTGAGCTGCTGGGCATCTTTCAGCCCGCAGAGGAACATCAGGGGTATCCAGGGCGTCTGCATGGAGGCCTGGCAGCAACCATTCTTGACGAGACGATCGGCAGGGCAATCATGCTTGCCGATGCCGACAATATCTGGGGCGTAACCGTTGAATTTTCCATGCGTCTCAGAAAACCGGTCCCTCTTGATCAGGAAGTCCGGGTGCTTGCCCGGATAACCGGGGATGGTAAACGGTTTTTTGAGGGGAGCGGCGAGATCATCCTTCCCGGCGGCGTGACGGCTGTTGAGGGAAAGGGACGTTACCTGAGGATGGACATTAATAAAATTGCTGATTTTGATGTTGATGAACAGCAGTGGAAAGTTGTTAAGATGACGGATGATCCTGCAACAATAACGTTGTAAACAGGGGGTTCATGGAGCGCTTACGTTTATCCCTCTTCTTCGGTAAACCCCCAGTAGGGGTAATCAAGCCGGTAGGACCCGATCATTCCCGGACCATGTTCGCGGCTGGCCACCAGCCACAGGTCGTTATGGCGCCTGTCAACCGGATCACTGCCGAAGGGATCCCACTGCGGCAGCAGGACCATGGCATTGTCGGCTGAGTACTCAATGTCGCCGGATCCCTTAAAGGCGCCGAGCTGCGGTTGGCTGTCATACTGCCCGTCTTCGCCACGGGTCAGTTCCGAGATGACCAGGAAGGAGACGCGGAGTTCATCGCGTATGGCCTCGAGTTGCCGCAGCCAGGCGTCAATACCGGTTCTTCGTTCGGAGAAATCTTTGAACGGCAGTTTATGCAGGCTGTCTATAACCACCAGCGTATAATCGGAGTTGGTTTCATGTCGGAGAAAGTCAATATGGCTGCGCATCAGATTCGGCGTCAGCTTTCGGTCGGTTACCACCCGAAACCAGGGCAGTAAGTTATTGAGTTCCGTGCGGGCAGTCTGCAGTCTGTTGTTTTCCTCATCCGTCAGCCGGCCGCTCTTAATCCGGCTGGTTGTCAGCCTGCTCAGGCGGCAGAGGGTGCGCTGGTAGATTTTCTGACGGCCATTTTCAAAATCATAATAAATGACCGGCACTTTGCGACGGGCCATTTCTGTTGCGGTCTGAATAAAAAAGCAGGATTTTCCCGCTTTGGGCAGGCCGCCCATAATGTTGATCCCGTGAATCCCGCCCAGGGCCGTATCCAGTTTTGTAAATCCGGATGCCATGGTCTGGTAGCTCTTCCCGGCCTCAAGGGCCAGCTGTTCCTGAAAATGGAGGAACTCCCGTTCAGGGGAGCTGAAAGGAGAAAATGATCTGGCCGCCCGAATAAGAGAAAAAACTTCTTTTTGGAACTCTCCCCCTTTTTCACGGGCCAGTTGGGTCAGGTTATAATGCCTGGGGGCAGAGTCGGGCCAGGAGATGAGCCTGACCTTGTAACCGAGGCGGGAGGCGAATTTTCTCGCAGCTGTTTCTGATTCAGGTGTGTGGTTGACACTGATAAACACGGTGTTGATCCATGCCAGCCGTTCCCTCTTGAGATGAACAAATTCAGCGGCAGTGGGCATGGCTATGGCAGGCAGACCAAGTTGTTTAAGGGTAAGCAGGTTGTCTTCACCCTCGACAATGATCAGACTGCCGTTTTCACAACGCAGTAATTCTTCGACATTAAAAATCCTGAACTGCTCACTGAAAAAGGATTCATCTCCGTACCAGAAGGTATCATCGGGGCTGTCTGGATGAACACAACGGGTAGAATAGCAGTTACCGTCTTCCTGGATATAGGGATAGACCAGATAGCGGCCGTTATATCCGACCTTCATTTGCCGGAGAATCTCCCCGGAGATACCGGCTGCCGCAAAGCGGCTGTTCAGGTCATCAGTCATTTTAGACATGAAGTCCAGAAGTTCATGGTTGAGATTTTTTACCGGATAATCAACCCGTGAGACTGCATAATCGCGGTCCGGGTCAAAGCCCGGCACAAGACGCAGATCAATATGGAGCTGCCTGGCAAAGTGAAGAGGGAATCCGCCTGGTGAGCAGTGGTTCAGGCAGCGATAGTAACCATGAAAATAGCTTTCCTGGTTGAGGAAAACAACAAGTACCCCCTGTTCCTCTCTGTTGTTTTGTTTACAGAATGGACATTGTGCCGTAAGGATGTTGTTTTTCACTTCTGCTTCTGGTAATTGTTCTTTGTAAAAAACAGTGACCGGATCCGTGTGGTCCATGGTTGTTTCCTGCTGAATAGGTTTGGAGCTATATCCGAAAATAGCCACAAGGGTACTGCTGATTCAGGCTATTTTCATTGTTGGTTGTGGCCGGAGCCCGAAAAATGGTCCGGCCTTGCTGGTTTACCTGTAAGCGTTCATGGAGCGCTTACGTTTATCTGTATCTATTCAAGCAGAAAGCTGCACCCAGTTCAATGAAATAGCAATTTCTTTCGGAGGAAGTACATGGCCGGTGCAAGTGATTTTGAAAAAATGGACCTGTTTTATCTGGGACGGAAACTGGACCCGGTAACCGGGGAGACAACCCGCCTGCCCCTGTTGTACAAAAACAAGAATCTTACCACCCATGCCGCGATCATCGGTATGACCGGCAGCGGCAAGACCGGCCTGGGTATCGATATGATTGAAGAGGCGGCAATTGACAAACTGCCTGCCATTGTCATTGATCCAAAGGGTGATATGACCAACCTGCTGCTCTCCTTTCCGGATCTTGCCGGCAAGGATTTTGAACCCTGGGTGGACGAAGGCCTGGCAGCGCAGAAAAATATCAGCCGGGAAGAACTGGCTGCGGAAACAGCTGAGACCTGGCAGGACGGGCTTGGATCCTGGGGACAGGATAAAGAACGTATTGCCCGGATGCGTAGCTCGGTTGATATTGTTGTCTATACCCCGGGCAGCAGCTCAGGACGGCCTGTCTCCGTACTGGACAGCATGGAAGCCCCGGATCCCGAGGTGCTGCAGGACAATGAGACTGCTGCCGGTCTGGTCAACTCGACTGTCGGTTCTCTCCTTGCATTGGTGGGGGTAAAGGCGGATCCTCTGCGGAGCCGGGAGCATATTCTGCTCTCCTCCATTGTCCTTTATTACTGGCGCAAGCAGCAGGATTTATCCCTGGAAATGTTGATCGGTGCGGTGGTGAACCCTCCTTTTCAGAAGGTAGGCAGTCTTTCGACGGACATGTTTTTTCCGCAGCAGAAACGGATGGACCTTGCCATGCAGCTCAACAATATCCTTGCTAGTCCGGCCTTCAGCGGCTGGACCAAAGGCGATCCTCTGCACATGGAGAATTTTCTCTATGCCGCTTCCGGTAAGCCGCAGGTTTCAATTTTTTCCATTGCCCATCTAAGTGATGACGAACGGATGTTTTTTGTTTCCATGCTTCTCGGGCGTTTTATTTCCTGGATGCGCAGGCAGGAGGGGAGCAGTGGGCTGCGCTGTCTGCTCTATATGGATGAAATTTTTGGTTATTTCCCGCCTAATGCAAACCCGCCATCCAAGAAACCCATGCTGCTTCTGCTGAAGCAGGCCAGGGCTTACGGGGTCGGTGTGGTACTCTCCACCCAGAATCCCGTGGATCTTGATTATAAAGGATTGTCCAATATCGGGACCTGGTTTGTCGGTCGTCTGCAGACCAGGCAGGATCAGGACCGGGTCATGACCGGAATCGCCGGCAGTTCGGATGATTTCAGTGAACAACAGATCCGGGAAATGCTCTCTGATATGCGGGGGCGAACCTTTCTCATGTACTCCGCCCATCAGGATGAACCTGTTCTGTTTGAGACCCGCTGGGCCATGTCCTTTTTGAAGGGGCCTGTTTCGTTACCTGAAATTGCAAAGATGTTTGCAACGGACCCGCAGGAGGATACCGGCAGGCAACCTGAGACTGCCCCCGCAATGCCTGCACTGCCGACAGCAAGGTTCAGCACTGCTCCGCCCATGCTTTCAGCAGGTATTAAGCAATGTTATCTGCCCCCACAGATCCCGCTGGAAGAGGTTGATTATGTACCATGTCTGGTGGCTGCGGCAACGGTACGTTTTGTGAAACAAACCCACGGAGTAGATGAGACCAGGCAGATCTGCCTGCGCCTGCCTGCCACTGCTGATGTTGGTGAACCCGACTGGCAGCAGGCCCTGGAGTATGTTCCGGAAAGGGATGACTGTAGAGAAAAGGCACCGCTCGGAAGTCGCTATGCCCCGATTTCACAGGCCTTTATCGGGGTGAAGAGTCTGCGGAGCATGGAAAAAGAGTTTGATGATTTTTTGTACCATACCATGCGGCTGCCCCTGATGAAGGTGGCCTCGCTTAAACTGGTTTCCAGACCGGGGGAGACAACGGTACAGTTTAAAAAACGCATAGCCGACCTGCTTCGGGAAAAAAAGGAAATCGAAGCAGATAAAATTAAAGAGCGATATGAGAAAAAACAGCGTCAGCTGGAAGTAAGACTTGAAAAGGCATCGGCACGGGTTGATAAGGAAAAAGGAGATGTAAGGGCTAAAGGTATTGATACTGCTCTGTCAATTGGTGCGACGATTCTCAGCGCCCTGTTCAGCCGAAAAAAGTTGTCGGTTTCCAATGCAAATCGTGGTGTCCGCAGTGTGCGGGGGGCAGGACGGGTTATCAAGGAACAGGGGGATGTGCAGCGGGCCGAGGATGCCGAAGCCCTGGTTCAGGAGGATCTTGATATCCTGGCCCGGGAGCTGCAGGAAAAGCTCGCAGCGCTGGCGAATCGCTTTGATCCGGAGAATTATAATCTGGAAACGGTTAATATAACGCCGAGACATAGTGATATTTATAACCTGGAACTGCTGCTTGTCTGGGAGCCGGTACTGGATATGAGAGGTGTAGCTCAGGTGTAGCAATTGCCGGTGCTGATCAGCCGAGAATAGTCTGCAGGGATTCCGGTTCCAGTTTATCATGAAATACGACATGGATCAGGAAATCGTGATGTTGCGGTTTAGAGGGGTGCACTCCCTGTACCCGGCCACGGACGTGCACGTAGCCTGTTTTGCCGCCCACCGGGATTAATACCTGGATGTCCCTTTCCAGCAGCAGTCGACCATTCTCCTGTTCCGCCATACTGATAAGCAGGGCAAGACCTCCTTTTGATATATCGGATAACTCTCCCTTGAATCCGCGGCCGATGGTCTTTCCCCGCCTGTCGGTCAGCTGGATATCCACTTTGCGGGACAGCTGATAGCGTTCAAAGAGCCTGCGGCTTAATCCCTTCTGATTCAGCAGATCGTGCACATTATCCGAACGTTTACAGAAGGATTCCAGCTTGCCGGCCAGCCCGGGGAACTCCTCCTGCCAGCGGCTGAAACTGGAACGTTCAAGGATGGAAACCCGGCTGGGGGTCAGGGCTCTCAGGTTGACGGTCCAGACTGAAGCGTGAAAAAAATTCTCTCCTACTATCTCACCTGCATTAAGACTCTTAATAAAAATTTCGCGGTCATCCTGTTTATAGGAGACCTTTATACTGCCATGGTTGATAAAAAAAAGTTCATTGTTATTCGTGCCCTGTTTGACAAGAACCTCTTCAGCCTGCAGGGAACGGTTCTTGAGTTCATGATAAATCGCACTGAATTCCTTGCGGGTGAGCTCATTGCGCACATCCGACCAGATCTGGAGAAAGCCGGGACCGACAACGCCGGTTCTGGCCTGTTCTATGACCTCTGCCGACTGGATAATTGCATTGAGTGCCATGGGGGCAATTTCATATAATCGTTCCCTGAGCCGCTCCGCGTTTTGGAAGTCTTTGTTTTCCGCGCACTCACGAATAAGGTCAAAGAGTTTACGGAGGGCTTTTTTCTTGTCTCCCGTCATGGCAATCCGGATGATTGCCGCCTCTTTGGCAGAAATATGGTCGGCAGCCATCTGCAAGCCCATGACCTTTTTGACCCTGGTCTGATGGATCTTCTGCCTGCTGTCATCCCGGATGAGTTGAAGCGCATCCCGGGCAGCCTGCAGGATGGGGTTTGTCCCCTCATCTTCCGTATCCGTACCGGGCAGGGTATTGTTGGCAATAATTTTTTTCAGAATAGGCACTGCCTTGATGGAGCCTATCTTTCCCAGGGCGTCACAGGTCGTAACCTGCAGTTGGGTTCCGCATTTACTCTGGTGGATGCATCCCCTGTCCAGAAGCTCGGCAAGCGGCACCACCAGACTGTCATCCGGGATGTCTCCGAGCAGGGAAATCACATGTCCCGTAAGCTCTGGAGGCACTGTTTTCAACGCCTTCAGTAAAAACTGTTTTCTGGTGCTTCCGCCGATCTTTGCAGCAGCCGTCAACACCTCCTGTTTTACCCGAACATCGTCATGCTCAAGATAGGGAATGATATCCTTAAAGCAGTCAAGACTGCCGGTTTCGCCCAGCAGTCTGATGATGTTTCTGGTGACATACCATGGTGTTGTTTGCTGCAGCATCATCCGCAGCGCACCTATCGCCGGTTCACCAATATCCTCAATCAGCTTGAGCAGCCTGATACGTTCATTTTTGCTGTCGCTCAGGCTGAGACGATCCATAAGGAAATCTGTAGCATGTCGGTCAAAGGCAACTAGAAGGCGGCCGGCTTCTTCCTGTTTTTCGTTCCCGTGCAGGTATTCCCTCAGAAGCTTGTCCATGACCGGCTGTAATGCCAGCTCATCTATAGCCTGTGCAGCAAGTTTGTTGAACTGTTCCGTTGCTGCGGCCCGCGTTGCCGGTCCGTTGATCATGACCAGAATAATCCGGGGAGCACTGTATTGGCCAATGCGGATGAGGTGCACGGCAAGTTTTGTGACAGCAGAAATACATCGTTCAATGGCAACGTCGTTGTCGGCTGCAATATGAAGCGATTGCTGAATTGCCGGCAGTAACCTTTCCATGCGCTGCCATTCTTCTTCCTGCACCAGAACCTCCAGTGTACCGGCCAGGGCAATGGCAGCATTTTGCCGGAGAACATCATCAACCCCCTGGAGGATGGCGACTATCCGGCCAAGGAGTATATCCACCCCTTCGCTGTTTTTGTCCCGAAGAAGATGCTCGATAGTCTTCGGGACAGCAAGGGCAATTTCTATCTGTTTCAGGGTCCCGTTATCTCCGGCGATCAGCTGATTAATACCATCGCTGATCTGTCTGGAGGATCGGGAGGTCTGGTTGTCAGTTGTTGAAGTCAATAGGGTCGCAATCCATTTTTGGCTGATGTTTTTGTCCGGTTACGGAAGGAGTTTTCATGCTGACTACGTGGGTTAACGTGATCCTTTCCGGAAGAGAACAATTTTAATAGTCCTGAAGACTATCAGCAGGTCAATAAATATAGACTGATTTTTGATATAATAGAGATCGTATTCAAGCTTACGCAGGGCATCTTCTTCAGATGCGCCATATGGATAACAGACCTGTGCCCAGCCGCTTATTCCGGGCTTGGCAAAGTGACGCAGCGAATAATAGGGGATGGTTTCAGTAAGTTTATCAACAAATACAGGTCGCTCCGGCCTTGGTCCGACAAAGCTCATCTCTCCCTTTAATACATTCCACATCTGGGGGATTTCGTCGATCCTGACCTTGCGGATAAAGCCTCCGACCCTGGTAACCCGGGTATCATTTTTCAATGCCCAGACAGCCCCTTCTTTTTCAGCGTCCTCACGCATGGAGCGGAACTTGATGACCTGAAAAGAATTGCCATGTTCGCCGACCCGTTCCTGCAGGTAGAATACCGGTCCCGGTGATTCAAGTTTGATCAGGACTGCAATGAACAGGGTAAGGGGCAGGGATGCAATGAGGCCGAAAAGGGAGAGGAAAATATCAAGAATCCGCTTGAAAAAATAGGAGAGCCTGCTGGTCTGGAACCCGTCTGAGAAGATAAGCCAGGCCGGATTGACATTTTTTACCAGGATCTTTCCGGTAATGGATTCATAAAAAGTGATACCATCATGGATATGTGTCCCCTTTACTTTACACTTCAGCAGCTTTTTAATGGGCATTGTACCCCGGCGGTCGTCAAGGGCCACTACTATATGTTCCGCCCGGGTTTCCCGGCAGGTATCGTCGAGTTCCGCATCCAGTGGAACAACCTGCACCCTGTTGGGGTTATATGATGGTTTGTCGTTTCCGATGAAAGCAGCTACCCGATACCCTGAATCACTGTTGTCTTCAATCTCACGGGTAATTTCCGAGGCAAGTTCACCTGTGCCGATGATCAGGATCGGCTGGGCAAAGAGTCTTTTTTTCAGGATCAGGTAATAGAGCGTTCGCCATGCCGTCAGGGCAAGGCAGATGGCAAAATAACTGCTGAAAAAAATTGTTGACGAGATGCTGAGTTGGGGAAAAGAATAATAGACCCCGGCGAGAATAATGCAGCCGGCACCGAATGCCTGCAGCATGGATGTCGCCGTATCCATGAAACTGCGAATTCTGCTCAGATCATACTGATCAAAAAAATACAGAGTGAGTTGGAAAACAAAGGTAACAATGAAGGCCCGGATACTGTTTTGCAGGATTTCAATGCGAAATATATCGATTCCTGAAAAGAGCAGGTAAACACAATTGATGGAAAGAAAGATGAGAAAGCCTTCTCCCAGGAAGAAAAGGACATTACGGACAGGATAATATTTCTTCAGGATATAGGGCATGTTGTATTGATGATGAGTAACCTGAAGATTGTTAACTTACTAAAAAGAGGAAAGAACTTACTCTCTTAATATCATGATCGATTGTATGCTGTCAAGTGCTTACGCTGTATTCATGGACAGGAACTGATAACGTTGTACTGCAGGAGCAGGGAGGTACACAGCCCCACGGGCAATCCAATAACATTTGAACATGAACCCTGAATCGTTCGAACGAGAAAAGCACCCTTTCCCTGAATGCCGTATGCTCCGGCCTTATCCATGGGGTCGCCGGTATTAATATAGGAACGCAGGATGGAGTCGGAAAAGCTTTGAAAGGTGACTTTCGTGGTCCTGGTCAGCGTTGTATTACAGTCCTCATCTCGGCAGATAAGCGCTAACCCGGTGATAACCCGGTGGGTTTTTCCCTGCAGGCTGCGGAGAATTTCCAGGGCCCGGGCACTGTCTGCGGGTTTGCCAAGTATTTTATCCGCAAAGGTGACAACGGTATCGGCACCGATCACATAAGCCTGCCGGTATTGGTCGGCAACGGCCTCGGCCTTGGTCTGCGCCATCCGCAGGGCAAATGCAGCAGGAGTTTCAGCGGCATACGGTGTTTCGTCAATATCTGCGGGGCAACAAGTAAACTCAAGATCCAGATCAGCCAGAAATTTACGGCGTCTCGGTGAGGCCGATGCCAGGAAGATCGGTTTGTTGGTTATAAACATGATCAGTGCGTTGGTGCGTTCCCTGTCAATGGTTCAAAGTGAACCTGCTCTAAAAACAGACCGCAGGCGGGAGCGGTTGGTCCGGCAAGTCGACGGTTTCGTCCGGCGAGGATGGCGGCAAAGTCGTTGTCATCAATACGCCCGGAGCCGACCAGGAAAAGGGTTCCAACAATATTTCGCACCATATGACGAAGAAATCCGTCGCCGGTAAAAGAAAAAGAATAGTGTTGTGGCCGAGTCGGATCGGTAAAGCCTTCGGCGTTCAGCAGGGTCCGAACCGCGCCTCTACCGCCGGTTTTACTCAGATCCCTGGATCCGGCAGCCTCAAAACTTGTGAAATCATGACTGCCGGTCAGGAGTTCGAGGCAGGGGATGACCTTGCGTAACTCAAATGGGTGATGGATATGGGTGCGATACAGGCGTTCATCCGGTGACTGGATGGAACCGGCGAAAAAATCATAGCGGTATGTCTTGCCGGTTGAACTGTACCGGGCATGAAACTCTGGAAATGATTCTTCGGCCTTCAGTATCCGAATATCAGCGGGCAGCATGGAGTTGAGTGCATTTTGAAAGGCCCGGGCCGTCATGGCGGAACCGGAAAAAAAATTGGCCACCATTCCCAGGGCATGTACTCCGGCATCCGTGCGGCCCGCCCCATTAACCACGATTTTCTCATGCGTGATTACGGCAAGCCTGTTTTCAATCTCCCCCTGAATGGTGGGACCGTTTTTCTGTCGTTGCCAGCCGCAGTAGCCGGTGCCGTCATAGGCAAGGAGCAGTCGTATGTTTTTTCCCTTCACGGAAAAAACGGGGTGCCCAGCAGTCCGCAGGTTTCAGCAAATCCGTTCATCAGGTTCATGTTCTGCACGGCCTGGCCTGCAGCTCCCTTGCCGATGTTGTCAATGGCTGACAGGACAATTATCCGGCCGGTCCTGGGGTCAAGTTTAATGCCGATATCACAGCAGTTACTTCCCCGGACATACTGAGTGGCAGGAAAGCTGCCCGGCGGGCAGACCCGGACAAAGGGCTCATCCGCATAGGTTTTTTCATACAGCTGCTGGATCTGCTGTTCATCGGCTCCGGATACGGCTGCATACATACTGCTTAAGATACCACGGGAAATGGGCAGCAGGTGCGGGGTAAAGGAAATCGTCACCGGAGCATTCGACAATGCCGACAGTTCCTGTTCAATTTCCGGAATATGTCTGTGCGTACCGCCGACCTTGTAGGCCCGGAAACCATCAGCCACCTCACAGAACAGGGAACCGACACTGGCTCCGCGACCTGCACCCGAGGTGCCGGACTTGGAATCAATAACCAGGGTCGATGGGTCGATCAGTTTTTCCCGGAGAAGAGGTGCCAGTCCCAGGGTAATCGAGGTGGGATAGCAGCCCGGGTTGGCAACAAGGCGGGCATCTTTGACTTGGTCCCGATACAGTTCCGGCAGTCCGTAGGCAGCTTCATCAATGAGTTTCGCACTGGAATGGGCCTGATACCACTGTTCATAGACGGCAACGTCTCTGATACGAAAGTCGGCACTCAGGTCAACGACCTTTTTCCCTGCTGCCAGCAGGGGAGGGACAATGTCCATCGCAGTCTTGTGGGGAACGGCTGTAAAAAAGAAATCCGCTCGTTCGGCAAGTTCATCTGCAGCCGGATTTTCACAGACGAGATCAACCCGTTTGCGCAGGCTGGGAAAAACTTCGGACAGAGGTTTGCCGGCATACTGCCTGGAGGTCGCAATGGTGAGCTCTACCTCGGGATGGGTGGAGAGTATTCTGGCGAGTTCAACGCCTGTGTAACCGGAAGCTCCAATAATTCCAACACGTAACATGACTGATTCCTTTTACGCTAACAATAAAAATCTGATTACCCACAAAGCTCAGCCCTTAACAAATTTCTGGATCCCCGATAACAACACTCGGGGATGACGCAGCTTACATCTCCGTTATATTATGACCAATCAGAGTGCTGCCCACTATGGTCATTCCCGAGTTTCTTTATCGGGAGATAAGCGCAGACTTCGATCTATTATTTTTTTCGTTTTATAACAGAATATTGTAACCTTGACTTGAAAGTTGGCTGAGTTTCATACGTAATCAGAATAAAAAAAGGGAATAACGAATGGTTCGTTATTCCCCGGTACTCTATATAAAAAAATTGAAGAGATCTGTAGCAATTCCGCGTGATTAACGTTTTGAGAACTGGAACCTGGCCCGTGCACCACGCTGGCCGTATTTTTTCCGTTCCTTGGCACGGGAATCACGGGTGAGCAGTCCGGCTTTTTTCAAGGAGTCTCGCAGTTCAGGATTCAGTTCCTGGAGGGCCTTGGAGATACCGTGTACAAGTGCATCAACCTGTGCGGATTTTCCACCACCTTTAACCGTGGCTTTGACATCAAATTTTTCTACTGTTTCGGTTACCGCAAACGGCTTGCTGATTTTCGGTTCAAAGAAGATATTACCGAAGTATTCTTCCATGGACTTCTGGTTGACATTGATGTTGCCGCTGCCGGGTGTGATCCAGACCCGGGCAATAGCGCTTTTTCGTTTTCCCGTCGCGTATGTATTTTCCTGCGCCATGGTAGCTCCGTTATATGTCCAGGGTTTCAGGCTGTTGAGCCTTGTGAGGATGTTCGGCACCGGCATACACCTTCAGCTTTTTGAGCTGGGCTTTGCCGAGTTTATTTTTGGGCAGCATACCTTTAACAGCCATTCGTATCAGCTCTTCAGGGTTTTTCTCCAGTACTTCTTTTGCTGTCTGGCCTGAAATGCCCCCCATGTAACCGCTGTGACGGTAGTATACCTTGTCGTCCCATTTATTTCCGGTCAGGTGGATACGATCAGCATTAATGACGACGATGAAGTCACCATTATCCTGAAAGTTGCAGAAGGTCGGTTTATGTTTTCCGCGCAGTCGACGGGCGATTTCGGTGGCAATACGTCCGAGAACTTTTCCGTCGGCATCAACAACATACCATTTACGGTCTATCTCATCCACCGGGGTGTAATAAGTTTTCATGCATGCGCCTCGAGTTTAAACAGTAGAACAAAATAATAAAAAAAGGTTCGAACGGTGTCCGAACCTTGAATATGTAATGGAGCGGGAAACGAGATTCGAACTCGCGACTTCAACCTTGGCAAGGTTACACTCTACCACTGAGTTATTCCCGCTCAGTCGTTTTCCATAAACAGCCGGAGACTATAACAAGATTTATGCGGCTGTGTCAATAAAAAATTATACGCTGACTGTTATCGGCTAAACAATTGAAAATAACGGTTATGTCGACAAGAAATGTTGCCAATCTCAACCAATACGAATAATATAAACTAATTGCTGTGTAATAGCAACGATGCCGGGCAAACAGAGCAACCAGCAATGAAAATAACCTGATTCGACAATGCTTCTGTGGTTATTTTCG
This sequence comes from Desulfobulbaceae bacterium, assembly GCA_015486315.1. Taxonomy (GTDB): domain Bacteria; phylum Desulfobacterota; class Desulfobulbia; order Desulfobulbales; family Desulfobulbaceae; genus Desulfobulbus_C. The sequence continues at coordinate 38,956 of WFRY01000466.1, read as the reverse complement.
CATAAATGATACAATAAACCGATCAGGAGTCGGAAAGATATGACCAATACTGCTTCCACCCGCCGGGGCGAGGTTGAACGGAAGACACGGGAGACTGAGATACGTGTTGTGCTGGAGATTGATGGTTCCGGACAGGCTGATATCATAACCGGCGTCGGTTTTATGGATCATATGCTGACCCTTTTTACCGTGCATGGTTTTTTTGATTTAAACATTCAGGCCAACGGCGATACCTACATAGATGATCACCACACGGTTGAAGATATCGGTATCTGCCTTGGCCGTGCCTTTGCCGGAGCCCTGGGGGATAAATCCGGCATAAATCGTTACGGGCATGCTTACGTCCCCATGGACGAGACGCTTGCCAGGGTCTGTGTGGATTTTTCCAACCGTCCGTTTCTTCATTATGATGTTGTTATTACGGATCAGAAGGTAGGTACTTTTGATACGGCCCTGGCCGCTGAATTTTTGCGGGCTTTGTCGCTCCATGCCGGATTAACCCTGCATGTCGATCTGCTGCACGGCCAAAACGCACATCATATTATAGAAGCGGTTTTTAAGGCCCTGGGTCGTGCAATGGGGGACGCCTCTTCCCTGCGCAGCGGTCTTACCGGTACCCTGTCATCAAAGGGTGTGTTATAAATTTTGATCTTTCAGGAGGATCAGCGTGGTTTCAATTTTGCGTATTTTTACATCAGGATTACTCTGTCTGGCACTGTTGTCCATTGGTTGCAGTAAGAAAACCACCTCGTCGTCCGTACCCGAGGTATCTGACTATGCTGTTACCTGTATTGGAGTATTGCCTGCTGTAACTCCGTATGATTTTGATGATAACGTACCCGCGGCAGAGGAAAAACAGCTCGAGGACGGTATCCCTGTGCTGGATCGATTGCTGAAACAGCAGTTTATCAGCAGGACGGATGTCAGGCTGGTCAGTGACAGCCAGATTTCAGGTATGGCTGAGAATCTGCCTGCACAGCCGCTGGCCCGGGCCCGGGTAATTGCCGACCGGCTCAGCTGTAATACCGTCCTGGAAACAACCCTCAGGCGTTACCGGGACCGGGTGGGCGGAGAGTTGACTGCACGGGAACCGGCATCCGTGGCCTTTGATTACAGGTTGATAACCATACCTGACGGCACTGTGTTGTGCAGTGGTACCTTTGATGAGGTACAGAAGTCAATAATGGAGAATCTGTATAACTTTAAAACTGCATCCGAGCGGGGCTTCAGCTGGGTAACGGCAGAACAGTTACTGAAAGAAGGGCTGCAGGAAAGATTTGCCGAATGCTCATATTTTGCTGTCGATGAATAATCCTGTCAACTGTGACTGCAGGTAAAAAGCCGGGTACCATGCTGCTGGTTACGTGAGTTCTGTTTTATCGGCCGGAGAAAACCGGCGCATAGGTCGGGCCATGGCGGATTATGCAATGCTCGCGGATGGCGACAGGGTTCTGGTTGCTGTCTCCGGTGGTATGGATTCTCTGGTTCTGGCCTGGGTGCTGCGTCACTGGTTGAAAAAGGCACCGGTGAACTATTTTCTGCAACCTGTTCATGTTGATATGGAACCTGCGGGTGACGGACCCGGAACTGTTGCCCGAACAGTTACCGGAGAGCTTGAAAGTATAGGTCTTTCCTGTGTTGTTCTCCCGGCCGATCTCCCGGCTCCGGAGTCTACCGGTACTGCTGCAGAGGAAAGCGGAGATGTCTGTTACCGCTGCGCACGCAGTCGGAGAAATCAGCTCTTTGGGTATGCCCGTATGCATCAGTATGGTACGGTCGCCCTGGGGCACCACCGTGATGATATCGTAGAAACTTTTTTCCTCAACCTCACCTGCAGCGGCAATATCAGTACCATGCTGCCCAGGCAGGACCTGTTTGACGGTCGTCTTGCCCTGATCCGTCCCCTGGCCTATCTCCGGAAAGATGAAATTTCAGCCATCGGCAGGCGCTTGCAGTTGGCGACAATACGTCCCGGATGTCCACTCTCCGGGCAGACCAGACGTCTGGAGATCAGGGAATTACTGAACCACATTTACGATAATATTTCCGGCAGTCGCGAGCATATCTTTGCCGCCCTTGGAAATGTACGAACTGAATATCTCCTTCAATCTTCCAGGAATTCCCATGCAGACGAGTCTTGACTGTCTGGTCTGTTTTGTCCGCCAGGCCAGGGCAACCGGTCTTTTGTCAACCGATAATCCGGTTGCCAGGCGGCGGATAATTGAAGAGGCCGGTCGATTTCTGGCAACCGTGGACCCGCAGCAGTCTCCCCCGGAAAATGCCGTTGCCCTGTATCAGATGTTCTCCTCCGTCCTCCGGACCGAGGACCCCTTTGCCCGGGTCAAACAGGAGAGCAACGAGCTCGCTCTGTCCATGCTGGCAGAGATGGAAAAACGGATTGTCAGTGCACCGGATCCCCTGCGGGCGGCTATTCGGGTAGCAATCGGCGGCAACATTATTGATTATGCGGCCCAGCATGTATTTGATGTGGCGGAGACCATGAATGCCTGTTTTGATCAGGAGTTTGTGCTGGACGACTACACGGCCCTGCAACAGGTCATGGCCGATACGGCACCGAATACAAATCTGTTGTATCTCTGTGACAACTGTGGCGAAATTGTCTTTGATTCTCTGTTGATAGGTCAGTTGCGCAAACATGGCTGCCGGGTAACTGCAGCTGTACGAGATCGACCGATCATCAACGACGCCACCTTGGAAGATGCACGGGTCACCGGTCTTGACAGGGTATGTCCGGTCATCAGCAACGGCACAGGCTGTCCCGGTACGCCGCTTGCCCATTGCAGTGAAGAGTTCAGACAGCATTTTGAGGCGGCAGATATTATCATAAGTAAAGGAATGGGTAATTATGAAACCCTTTCCGAAGTAAAGGCGCCGATCTTTTTTCTGTTCACCATAAAATGCTCTGAAGTGGCTCGCCATGTCACAGAGTGTAAGCAGCTGCCTGCCAACAGCCTGCAGGGAACAGGTGAAATGGTGCTCATGCGACAGGCGGGATGATTCCTGTCTGTCTGTCGGTGTTGGGTAACAGTCAAACTATAGAAATATAGTAAGCGCTTCATTAACAATAGATTCCCGATAAAAAACTTCGGGAATGACTGTAGTGGGCAGCACTCTGATTGGTTACAATATAACGGAGTTGCAAGCCTCGTCATCACCCGGAGTTGTAAACCTCGTCATCCCCGAGTGTTGTTATCGGGGATCCAGGAATTTGTTAATGGTTGAGCTTTGTGGGTAATCAGATAAAAATAAGCGCAGGCATATACACGAAATATAGTAAGCGCTTCATTAACCACACTCTTGACATGATAACACCTCGGGGTTCATGGAGCGCTTACGAAATATAAACCTTCAATGATGGATGCATGAAAAAAACTATTAAAGAACTTCTGCAGACCGCCCCGGAATCGCAATCCGTTGAAGTGCAGGGATGGGTAAAAACAAACAGGGATTCCGGCAGTCTCAGCTTTATCGAGGTAACGGATGGTTCCTGTCTGGCCGGAATCCAGGTGATTGCCGAATCCGAACTTGAAAATTATGCAACCGATGTCAAACATCTGAGCACGGGTTCAAGTGTACATATCAGCGGCCTGCTGGTGAAATCACCGACTAAGGGGCAGGATGTTGAGGTCAGGGCGGAAAAGATCACCCTGCTCGGTACAGCAGATCCGGAAACGTATCCTTTGCAGAAAAAAAGGCACAGTTTTGAATTTCTACGTTCCATCACGCATTTGCGGTCACGGACCAATGCCCTTGGTGCGGTTGTCAGGGTGCGCTCCGAGTTGAGCTGCACCATTCACCGTTTTTTTAAAGAGCGCGGTTTTTTTCAGGTCCATACGCCGGTGATTACGACTTCGGACTGTGAGGGAGCAGGGGAGATGTTTACGGTTACCTCCCTTGAGCCGGGAAAATTTGCCAAAGATGATCCCTTTGCCGGCGATTTTTTCGGTCGGCGGGCCGGTCTCACGGTCAGCGGTCAGCTGCAGGCGGAGATCTATGCCCTCTCCCATGGCCGGGTATATACCTTTGGTCCGACTTTTCGGGCGGAAAACTCCAACACCAGTCGACACCTCGCAGAGTTCTGGATGCTGGAACCGGAAATGGCCTTCTGTGATCTGGACTGCAACGCAGCAGTGGCCGAAGATTTGATCAGGGATCTTGCAGCAGGTGTCCTTGCCCGGTGTGCAGATGATCTGGATCTGTTTAATCGCTTTGTCAGCAAAGGGCTGGTGCGAAAGCTGGAAACGGTCCGTGATACATCTTTTGTCAAAATGACCTACAGCGAGGCAGTTGATGAGTTGCTTCGGGCAGAGGAAAAATTTGAATTTCCAGTCGAATGGGGGATTGACCTGCAGGCTGAACATGAACGGTTTCTCTGTGAGAAGCTGGCTGGCAGGCCGGTAATCGTGACCGGTTATCCCAAAGAGATTAAACCGTTTTATATGCGTATGGACGATAACGGCAAGACCGTTGCCGCCATGGATGTCCTGGTACCGGGTATCGGCGAACTGGTGGGAGGCAGTCAGCGCGAAGAGCGCCTGGAACTGCTCACGGACCGGATGGAGCAGGCTGGTCTTGATCTTGATGAATACCGCTGGTACCTGGACCTGCGGCGTTTTGGATCAGTGCCCCATTCAGGTTTCGGTCTGGGATTTGAACGACTGGTTCAGTTTGTCACCGGAATGGCAAATATCCGGGATGTGATCCCCTTTCCCCGGACACCAGGCAGTGCGCAGTGCTGAGTATTCGTCACCGCTTACCTCTAACGAGTTCACCAACAATGCTCCCCCCGGAGTGCCTTGCCCTGCAGATTCAGCATAGGTGAGCAACCTCGCCGTGCTGTACAGAAAGTAGACACTTCAGCGTGTTTTTCCTTTTCTCTCCCCTCTAAAAATAAGACAGTTTCTCCGCCCCCCTGTTGAACTCTGATTGATCGCTATTATAAATTTATTATTATTTCAGCGAGTTGGATTAGTTTGGCAGCCTGTATCAAAGTGGCACGTTCTCTGCTTTACAGTAAGTAAACATAAATTAACTCTTACAGAGGAGAGAATATCATGATGCATTCAGGATTTGGTAATCAGTTTAGTCACTGGGGAAGTTGGTTTTGCGGACCGGGTGCCTTTTTTCCCGGCCCTTTGGGTTGGATCGTCACCCTGTTGTTCTGGGCAATGGTAATTTATCTGGTCGTGATATTGTTTCGGGCTCTGTTTGCAAAAACAGGGAAAACGCCGGGCGATCATCTTAATGCCCTCAAGGAACGTTATGCCAGAGGCGAAATCAGTGAAGCGGAATACACCCGTATGAAAACAGAGTTGAGTTGACGGCCCGTCCAGGTCGATTTGGGAGAGATATAATGAAGATAATGAAACGACGGACATTTTTAAAAGGCGGCCTGGCGGCTTTGGCCCTTGCCGGTGCAGGTTCAACCGGCCTGTCATTGCTCGGCAGGACAGGTTATATCGGAACTGCACAGGCAGGTGGATTTTCAGCCCCCCTGCCTGTCCCGCCCTTGCTGGACAATCTGGATAAGAGTGGTCAAAGTGCACGTTTTGCCATGACAGTGCAACCGGGGACAGTAGAGTTTTTTCCGGGAAAACCAACGGAGACCCTCGGATATAACGGTAATTTTCTCGGCCCGACTATTCGGGTACGCAATGGCCGCCGTTTTACAATTAATGTCGACAACACTCTGGATCAGGTCACAACCCTGCACTGGCATGGTATGCATCTGCCTGCCCGATGGGATGGCGGGCCCAGACAGCCCATCCCTGCCGGAACGCGCTGGACCCCTGATTTCACCATTAAACAGCAGGCGGCAACACTCTGGTATCATCCCCATGCCATGGGCTTGACCGGGGAGCAGGTGTATCACGGGTTGGCCGGACTTGTCTATATTGAAGATGAGTATTCCGACAGACTTGAGATCCCGAAAACATACGGGGTGGATGATATTCCCCTGGTCATCCAGGATCGCCGTTTTTTAGATAACGGACAGTTTGCTTACACCCGGAACATGCATGATGTCATGAACGGTGTTATCGGCAACTACATGCTGGTCAACGGTGTGATGCAGCCTGTGCTTGAAGTTCCCGGAGGTATGGTTCGTCTGCGTCTGCTCAATGGTTCAAATTCGTCAATTTACAGAATTGGTTTTGCCGATCAGCGTGTATTTGATGTCATTGCCTCGGACGGCGGATTTCTGGAGGCACCTGTGCCCATGAATTCCATTGTCTTGTCAGCCGGCGAACGGGCGGAGATCCTTGTTGATTTTGCCGCCCATGGCCAGGATACATCCCTCATTGTGAATCAGATGAAGGGGAGTACTTTTGAGGCATTGCGGATAAGCGTCAAAGGACCCGGCACAATAACAACCATGCCGAAGGAACTGCGAAAATTAGATAGAATTCCTGAGTCGGAGGCATCGGGTATTCGAGAATTTATCATGGAAACCATGTCCATGGGCGGAGGTCGAATGGGGATGGGAATGATGGGAAAAAGGCTGACCATCAACGGGAAGAAAATGGATATCAACCGGATTGATGAACAGGTCAAGCTTGGCTCTACCGAAATCTGGGAGATTACGAATCGGTCCGCCATGATGATGAATATGCCCCATTCCATGCACCTGCATGATGTGCAGTTCCAGGTGCTGTCGAGAAACGGGGCGACACCTCCGCCGCATGAGCAGGGGCGTAAAGATACGGTTTTGATTATGCCCGGCGAGACCGTACGCATTATCAGCAGGTTTCTCGATTACACAGGCGTGTATATGTATCACTGTCATTTGCTGGAACATGAAGACGACGGCATGATGGGACAGTTTGAAGTCATAAGTTAACTTTTAGTATAGAGGTCAAAGATGAAAAATATAACACTGTTACTCCTGTTTGCTGCAGCAGTACTTTTCCTTACCGGATGCAGTCGGCATGGCATGGGACGACATTATTACGGCACACCTTCTCACTATAGTTATTCCGGACCTGGTGAAATGCAGGAGGGGATGATAACGCACCGACCATACGTGAGATAACCAGCCATGAACTGCGCATGGGGGTATATGGGACATCTCGGATGTAGCTCCATGAACCCCCTGTTGCCCGCGCTCAAGCCCCCAGGTAAACAGAGGGATTATCGGGTGACTTGATCACGCGCAGCAGGGCGTTCCTGAAGTGCTTACTCCCGGAGAGTTACAAAAAGAGTTATGTTTGGTAAAATCAGGGTGAATCCCGATCCAGGGAACCCGTGGCCCACTTTTTCCTGAAATTATTTCATTAAAAATCATAGAACATAGGGCGGGCGGAACAGGGTGAGTTGCAAGACAAACCCTTATTTTTCTTGACAGGGTACCTGTTTACTGGTATTTGAGTTGCGTTTTTTATATATATGATTTAATATTTTTCGTTGCGAGAATTATATCCTTCTACAGGCGCGTAGCTCAGGGGGAGAGCGCTACCCTGACACGGTAGAAGTCGGCGGTTCGAAACCGCCCGCGCCTACCATATTTTTGAACGCTTCCATGCTGCATTCATTTACAAGCCGGAAGTTTTCATTTTTTGCCGTGCAGACAAAATCTCTGTATGGTTATTAGCGATAAAGGCTAAGAGTCGGTTTTCGCACCCCGGCTGGTTAGCCTTTACTTTTTAGCAGGCAACATGACTGACATTACCGTCTCCATACCCGAAGGGGAATCCAAGATCCTCCCCGCCGGTGTTTCAGCACAGGATGCACTTAAGGAACTGGTTTCCAATAAGCAGCGTAAGCAGGCGGTTGCCGTCATGTGCAATGGAGAACCACTGGATCTCTCGGCCTCTCTGACAACTGATGCAGTTCTTGAACCGATTACAATGAAATCGGCGGAAGGGCTCCACATCCTGCGTCATTCCAGTGCCCATATCATGGCTCAGGCGGTTAAGGAGTTGTTTGGTCAGGATGTCAAAGTCGCCATCGGTCCTGCAATTGAGGACGGCTATTATTACGATTTTGATCGTAATGTCTCTTTTACACCTGATGATTTTGCAGCCATTGAGGAAAAAATGGCTGAGATTGTCAAGGCAAGGCAGCCCTTTAAGCGTCGTGAAATGTCGGTTGCCGAGGCAATAGAGTTTTTTGGGCAACAGGGTGAACCCTATAAGGTGGAACTCCTCAAAGATATGGACACAGACAGCGTGTCTATTTATCAGCAGGGTGATTTTATTGATCTCTGCCGGGGGCCGCATATTCCGGATACCTCCTGGCTGAAGAGTTTTAAGCTGTTGCGGGTGGCCGGTTCATACTGGCGCGGGGATGAAAAAAAACCCATGCTTACCCGTCTGTACGGGACTGCTTTTTTTGATAAAAAAGAGCTGAAAAAATATTTGAACCGTCTTGAAGAGGCCAAAAAGCGTGATCATCGTAAACTCGGCAAACAGCTGGGACTCTTTACCATTCAGGATGAAGTCGGTCCGGGACTGATCCTCTGGCAGCCGCGCGGCGCAATGCTCCGTAAGCTGATTGAAGACTATTGGAAGGACGAGCATTACAGGTTTGGCTATGAGCTGCTCTATACCCCGCATATTGCCCGGCAGGATCTGTGGAAGACTTCCGGACATCTGGATTTTTATGGCGAGAACATGTACTCGGCCATGGAAATTGATGACGTAGCCTACCAGCTCAAACCAATGAACTGTCCCTTTCACATAGGGATATATAATGCCAATAAGCACAGTTATCGGGAGTTCCCGATTCGCTGGTGTGAGTTGGGTACGGTTTATCGATATGAGCGTACCGGTGCCCTGCACGGATTGATGCGGGTGCGCGGGTTTACCCAGGATGATGCCCATATATTCTGTCGGCCGGAACAGCTGGAAGATGAAATTTTCAATATTATAGACCTTAATCTGCACATCCTGAAGACCTTCGGATTTGCCGACTATGATGTCTACCTGTCCACCAGACCGGAAAAGTATGTGGGCAGCGATGAACACTGGGAACTCTCCACCGAGGCCTTGAAGCAGGCCATGGAAAAGAAGGGCCTTGCCTATGAAGTCGATCCCGGTGAAGGTGTATTCTATGGTCCCAAGATAGATATCAAGATTAAGGATCAGCTTGGTCGTTCCTGGCAGTGTTCCACAATCCAGGTAGATTTTAATCTACCGGAGCGCTTTGGTATGAGCTATACCGGTGCCGATGGCGGAGAACATCAGCCTATCATGATTCACCGGGCGTTGATGGGGTCACTGGAACGTTTTATCGGGGTGCTGATCGAGCATTATGCCGGTGCCTTCCCGTTGTGGATGGCGCCTGAGCAGGCCAGGGTCATGAATATTACTGATGATCAGGCCGAGTACGGAAAAAAGGTTGTTGCAGATTTGCGTAAGGCCGGAGTCCGGGTTGAGCAGGATTTGCGCAATGAGAAGCTGAACTACAAAATTCGCGAAGCCCAGCTCATGAAGGTTCCGTACATGCTCATTATCGGAGAGCGTGAAAAAGAAGACGGTACAGTGACGGTACGCAAGCGTAACGGAGATAACCTGCCCCCTATGTCGGCACAGGATTTTGCAGACATGGTGCGTCGGGAATGTGAAGAAGGAATGGCCGGATAGGCTGAAGTTATTGATTTTCAGGAGGATTGGACATTAAACGAAGAGGCAGAAAACTCCCGCAGAAGCAAGAGATTAAGGTTAAGGTTAATGAGGCGATCAGGTACCCGGAAGTCCGGCTTGTTGATGCGGATGGCGAACAGCTCGGTGTTGTGCCCATAGAGAAAGCCCTGGATATTGCATATGATCAGAATCTGGACCTGGTCGAGGTCTCCGGTAAGGCCGATCCTCCGGTCTGTCGGGTTATGAATTTTGACAAGTACCGGTATGAGCTGAAGAAAAAGCAGCAGGAAGCAAAGAAGAAACAAACGGTCATTGAGACAAAAGAGATTAAATTCCGACCCAAGACCGAGACCCATGATCTTAATTTCAAGATCAAGAGGATCAAGAAGTTTTTGAGTCAGAAGAACAAGGTAAAAGTGACGATGCGCTTTCGCGGTCGGGAAATTATATATGCTCAGTCGGTCGGTCTTGCCGCGATCAATAGAATTGCTGATGCCCTGCGCGAGGATTGTGTCATTCTTCAGGAACCAAAAATGGAAGGCCGCCAGATGGTTATGTTTGTTGGTCCCAAGGCCTGAGCATAGTAAGTAACCAGCATGGCTGGACCAAAATTCCGGACACAGCCACAACGAACGATGAAAGAAGCCACAAACATCATAGCCAGAGAAGGCACTTTCATATAAATTTTATGTGAACCCCATAGCTGGATCTGGATGACAAGAGTTGTCATCCCGGAGGACGCAACGTGCATATTGCATGGTGGCCGAAACAATGGTCAAACCATGCCAAATAGTTAGAAATCATTTTCGCAGGCCATTTTGTCTGCTAATTGAAGGAGATTTGATAATGCCCAAGATGAAAACCAACCGAGGTGCGGCCAAACGGTTTAAGGCCACAGGCACTGGTAAAATTCGCCGCAGCAAGGCCTTTACCTCTCATATTTTGACCAAGAAATCTACCAAGCGGAAACGTAACCTTCGTAAAACCGGCCTGATTGACGCCGCTGACACCAAGGCTGTTAAACGCATGCTGCCGTATTTATAGTCGATAATTTAACAGAATTAACCGGAGTACAATTATGCCACGCGTAACACGCGGGTTTAAGGCCCGTCGTAGAAGAAATAGAGTTTTGAAGATGGCCAAGGGCTATCGGGGCGGCAAGAGTCGTCTGTATCGTACAGCTACCGAGGCTGTAGATCGTGCCCTCTGCTATGCCTACCGTGACCGCAGAACCAAGAAACGAAATTTTCGTCGTCTGTGGATCACTCGTATTAATGCAGCTGCAAATCTAAATGGTGTCAGCTACAGCAAGTTTATCCATGGTCTGAAGGTCTCCAAAATTGATCTGGACCGTAAGGTATTGTCCAATTTAGCCATTGTAGATCCCGGGGCATTCACTGAAGTCGTGAAGGCTGCCGGTGTTCAGACTGCTTAGACCGGGAAATGGAAAACGAACTGCAGAAGCTGAAGGCTGAAGCCGAGGAAGCTCTGCATGCCATCAGCAGCAAGGCAAATCTGGAAGATTTCCGGGTTAAATTCCTGGGCCGGAAAGGACTTTTTTCATCGACGATGAAGCAGTTGGGCAAGGTCTCTAAAGAGGATCGTCGACGGCTTGGCCAACTTGCAAACAGCATTAAAAAAAGTGTTGAAGAACTCTTTCGGGACAGGAAAGAGATGCTGGAGTCCGGTGATGGTACTGTTGCTGAAGCGGTTGATTTAAGCCTGCCCGGACGCGCTCTGCCATTTGCTGCACTGCATCCTATCAGCCAGGTGATGGAAGAGATGTGTGCGGTTTTTGAGGGCATGGGTTTTGCCGTGGCTGAAGGACCTGATGTTGAAACCGATCATTATAATTTTGAGGCGGTTAACATACCCAGACATCATCCGGCCCGGGATATGCACGATACCTTTTATGTCTCGGAATCCATCCTGCTGCGCACCCATACCTCACCCATGCAGGCCCGGATTATGGAGAATCAGGATCCGCCTCTGCGCTATATTTCACCGGGCAAGGTGTATCGCTGTGACTCCGATATTACCCATACCCCGATGTTTCATCAGGTAGAAGGTTTTCTTGTCGACCGTAAGGTGTCTTTTGCTGATTTGAAAGGGGTGCTGACCTCTTTTATCCACAGGATATTCAAGGATGATCTGCCGATTCGCTTTCGGCCCAGTTTTTTTCCTTTCACCGAACCCAGTGCAGAACTTGATATCGCCTGCGTTATCTGTGGCGGTTCCGGCTGCCGGGTGTGTAAACGTACCGGTTGGATTGAGATCCTCGGCGCAGGGTTGATTGATCCTGAAGTAATGAAGATGGTCGGCTATGATCCTGATGAATTTTCCGGCTTTGCCTTTGGTCTTGGAGTAGAGCGTATTGCCATGCTCAAGTACGGTATAGATGATATCCGACTCTACTATGAAAACGATCTCAGGTTTCTCAAACAGTTCTAACCCCGTCCCGCAGCTGATCTATAGTTATTTCTTTTGGTCGGACATTGTTTTAACAGGAAATTAATCCATGAAATTCACCCTCAGTTGGCTCAGCGAATATGTTTCTCTTGACGGTCTGACCCGGGAGCGGATGGCCGATCGTCTGACCATGCTCGGTCTTGAGGTTGACGCCGTTCAGGAACTGTATGTCGGTCTTGATGCCATTGTAACGGCTAAAGTTCTTTCCGTGGAAAAACATCCTAACGCCGACAGGCTCACTCTGTGCCGGGTCGAGGTCGGTACGGAGACCGTCCCCATTGTCTGTGGAGCACCAAACGTCAGGGCCGGGTTGGTAACGGCTATTGCCAGGCCCGGTGTCCGCCTGCCCGATGGGCACAAGATAAAAAAGGCAAAGGTTCGTGGTGAAGTATCCATGGGCATGCTCTGCTCCTGGCGCGAACTGGGCATAGGTGAGGATCATTCAGGGATAATGGAACTTGATTCCACTCTGAAGTCCGGACTGTCATTGAAAGAAGTACTCAGCCTGGATGACACCATGATCGAGATCGATCTGACCCCTAATCGTTCAGATTGTGCAAGTGTTCTGGGGGTTGCCCGCGAGGTTGCCGGGTTTACCAACCAGAAGATGACTCCCCCTGTTACTGAAACACCCAGACTTGATGGATCCGGCGTTGATTTTTCGGTAACTATTGAGGATCCCGACCTCTGTCCGAGGTATGCGGCCCGCAAGTTGACCAATGTTGTTATCAAGCCATCTCCATGGTGGCTGCAGCGGCAGTTGATGGCTGTTGGTATGCGTCCTATAAATAACATTGTTGATATCACCAATTTTGTCATGCTTGAGTACGGCCAGCCCCTGCATGCCTTTGATTTTAATAAGATTGCAGAAAGCTCTGTAATCGTACGTCGTCCCCGTAGTACTGAAAAAACCTTTACGACTCTTGATGAGGTTGAACGTACGTTGGATCCTGAGATGCTCATGATCTGTGACGGAAAGGGTCCTGTTGCCGTGGCCGGTGTTATGGGCGGACTTGACTCCGAGGTTACGGAGATGACCTCGGAAGTACTGTTGGAGTCTGCATGCTTTGATCCCGTATCAATCAGGCGTACAGCCCGAAATCTGAATCTTCCCTCCGAGGCCTCCTACCGATTTGAACGTGGTGTTGACCCAGACGGTATTGCATATGCCATGGAACGGGCTGTACAGCTGATGTGTGCGTTGGCCGAGGCTCGGGTTGTTGACGGTGGTGTTGATGAATATCCAGGTAAAAAAGATCTGCTCCAGATAGATTGCCGGGTTCAGCGGGTTAATGAACTGCTGGGTATTGATTTATCTGCGGACAAGATGGTTGCATACCTGCGGGGAATTGAGATAGGGTTAGAGGACAGGGGAGACAATGTTCTTCAGGTCACAGTGCCCTCGTTTCGTATTGATATTGAGCGGGAAGCCGATCTTGTGGAGGAAGTCGCCAGGCTTTATGGTTATAACGAGATTCCTGTTTCACAGCCGACCATTGCCATGGATTACCCAAGGCGTGACCCGCTTCGGCAACTCAGGCAGGATGCTGGTGCAACGCTTACGTCGTTAGGTTTTTATGAGGCTATTAACTACTCGTTTACAGCGGAAAAACATTGTGACATGCTGGGGCTTGCAGCAGATGATAAGCGTCGACAATTTGTCAGGTTGTTGAACCCCCTTACTGAAGATCAGGCGGTGATGCGGACCATGCTCCTGCCGGGAATACTGGAGAATATTCGTCGCAACATCAACTTTCAACAGACCGATATACGCCTCTTTGAGATCGGTAAAGTTTTTGCCTTTACCACAGAGGGAGAACAGCCTGATGAACGCTATATGCTCTGTGCAGTGTTGAGCGGCGGTCGTTATCCGGAGGCAAGCCCTCTCTATTATTCTGAACAGAAGGCTGATATTTTTGATATTAAAGGTGCTGCCGAAACTCTGTTTAAGTCTCTGCGTCTTGTCGGCAAGTCAGGGGACATCAGTTTTTTGGCAGACCCTGAGCATGTCCAGCCCTATGCCGAGCCCCTGTTTAATATCCGGATTATGGATGGTGAGGAGCAGTTGGGGACAATCAGCAAATTGCCCCGAAAGGCAGCCCGGGCATTTGCCGTCAAGCAGGATGTCTTTTTTCTGGAATTAGATCTTGAAGCCTTGCTTGACCTGGCGCGGAGCGATAAGGCGTTCAGTCCTCTGCCCCGCTATCCATCGGTCAAACGTGATATTGCCCTGTTGGTACCTGAGAATGTACCTGCCGGAGCGTTGCTTGATGATATTCTCGCCCATAAGATGGAAAATGTTGTTTATGCTGATATCTTTGATGTCTACAGTGGTAAATCCATTGAAGCTGGAAGGAAAAGTGTTGCATTGACAGTTACATATCAGTCGACCGACAAGACACTGGATGATGAAACGGTTGACGATTTTCATGATAAAATTGTACAGTCACTGATGTCCCGTTTCGACGGCAGATATCGGGAAGGAAAAGAGTAAATGAAGAATAAGAATGTTACCCGTAAAGAACTGGCCCTGTCTGTAAACGAGCAATTGGGGATCTCCCAGCGTAATGCAGCGGAAATGGTTGATACTATTTTTGCAACCATGAAAGAGACCTTGATAAATGGTGAATCACTTAAACTGGTTCAGTTCGGAACCTTGTCTGTACGTGACAAAGCTCCCCGCCGCGGGCGTAATCCCAGAACCGGTGAGTCGATGATTATTACCAAGAGAAGGATGGTTTCCTTCAGACCGTCTAAACGTCTGCGTGAACGATTGAACAAATAAGTTTTGCGGGAATGTTAAATTACGCTTACAATAATAGATGTTCAGGCATTGTTAACGGGATCGGTAACTCTTTTATATTTACCTGTTCTCTCTCCATTACTTGAATTTGCAGAACGTATCAGCAACTCACGTGTAAAGGAATCAGCCATACGACAGGCGTGAAATCTACCCATACCAGGTCAACTGAAATACCGGACAGGGTGTACTTCCGGATAGGAGAGGTCAGCAGTATTGTTGGTGTTGACCCCCATGTCCTGCGCTATTGGGAATCTGAATTTAAAGTTATTAAACCCAGGCGGGCTAAATCAAAGCAACGACTGTACCGCAGAAAAGACGTAGAAAACCTGCTGCGTATAAAGAGCCTGCTGCACGATGAAGGATACACTATTGCCGGTGCACGAAGACTGCTGAAATCTTCCATACATATTAATACCTCACCAAAAGCGGATAATTTTTTTTGTGGAGAGGGCAGCAGGCTGGAAATAATTAAACAGGAGCTGCAGGGAATATTAAAAACAATTTCTTCAGCTCATCGACTGGATTAGATAAAGAAGCTGTTGACAGCATCAGGCTTCAGATGCTACAACAGAGCACGATTTCGGAACGTGGCGCAGTCTGGTAGCGCACTTGACTGGGGGTCAAGTGGTCGGAGGTTCAAATCCTCTCGTTCCGACCAGAAATTAAAGGACTTAGAGCTTCGGCTTTAAGTCCTTTTTTTGTTGGTATGGCACCATACTTCTCTCAATAGCCCTGTATTTTATTTTGTAATCAGCCTAATCTTTTTTATTTTTTGGATTCTTACGACAGAAAGACATATAATTAGATAACTGGATGCATAAGCATTCTTTTCTGTTCTTATCCTATATCAAGGAGGTTGATTATGGCGAGTGTGTACAAGATTATAGAGCTTGTTGGTACCAGCAAAAAATCCTGGGAAGATGCTGCTGCAAATGCTGTGGAAACCACGAGTAAAAGTTTGAAGGACCTGCGGATTGGTGAAGTGACCAAGATGGATTTGGTAATTGAAAAGGGCAAGGTTATTGCCTATCGGACCCGGGTTTCAGTATCTTTCAAGTATCGGAAGAAATAGTAACCGGGGAGCCGGCATACCACGATTTTGTGGCTGAAATACAATGTGTGTAGTAAAAGCAGGGACTGAGCTTATCAGTCCCTGCTTTGGTCAGACTGTCAGTATTTGTGACAGCAAAGTCCGTGCCCCAGGCCAATAGTCAGGATGCCTGAGTGGCAGAACATCAGGATGAATGAAGGAGTTACCAATGACCCGTCAAGTTGTACAAACCGATAAAGCTCCGGGAGCAGTAGGGCCTTACTCCCAGGCAACCAAAACAGGGCAGTTTGTCTTTACCGCCGGCCAGCTTCCCATGGATCCGGATACAGGTAAACTGGTGCCGGGCGACATCGGTGACCAGACACGCCGGTCATTGAAGAATCTGCAGGCGGTGCTTGAGGCGGCAGGATCCGGATTGGAAACAGTTATGAAGACCACAGTTTTTCTGCAGGACATGGCGGCGTTCAAGTTAATGAATGATGTTTATGCCGAGTTCTTTACCGAAAATCCACCGGCCCGCAGCACGGTTGAGGTTGCGGCACTTCCTCTGGGTGCCGGCATAGAGATCGAAGCCATTGCTCTTGTGCGATAAAGCAGAACCCACTTTAGAACCATGTCTTGTTTTTTGCTTTTGCCTTTTCCGAACTGTATGGAATATGATCAAAATGTGTTTCTCTACCGGATTATGCTCGATAAGAAATTCATTGAGTTTCCGGCATAAGGAAAGCTAACCATGCGTCATTTTCGCCGCCGTGTTCTCCTGAACAGTTTTAAACTGGCAGACCTCCTCATTTTAGTATTTTCGTTTGGAGTGGCTACGGTGATAGTCCAGACCGGCTCATCGATCAGCCTGGAACAATTTTTTGCCATGCGTGTCAGCATCCCAAATTTTATACTTTTTTTGGGGCTTATGCTCTGCTGGCACAGTCTTTTTACCTTTTTAGGCCTGTATTATTCAATGCGTTTATCCTCTCGCTGGACAGAGGTTTTTGAAATCCTTAAGGCCACCTCTTTAGGTACGCTGGCAATTTTTATAGCGGCGAGCCTGTTCAACATGATTATGATCACCCCTCTTTTTCTGGGTGTTTTCTGGGCTGTCAGTAGTTTTTTAACTATTTCATGTCGGTTTTTACTGAGAAATTTTCTTGGCCGGGTGAGAGTACGGGGCAGAAATCTGCGCAATATACTGTTGGTGGGGACAAATGAACGGGCAGCATTGTTTGCTGAAACAGTCTTAAGAAAACCAAATCTCGGCTACTCGTTGACAGGTTTTGTTGATACGCACTGGGTGGGTGGAGATGATGGTGAGTTGGCAAAGAAGTACTCGCTTGTTTCCCCGGAAAACCTGGCAGATTACTTAAGAGATAATGTGGTCGACGAGGTTATGATCTGTCTGCCGATAAAAGAGTACTACAATCAGCATGCCGCCATTATAGATACCTGTGTTGAACAGGGGGTGATTGTCCGGGTTCTTGCTGATTTCTTTTTTTCCCAGCTTGCGCACGCCCGGATTGAATACTTTGAAGGCAGTTCCATCCTTACTATTTATACAGGTGCAATGGACGGGCTTCCTCTCTTTCTTAAACGTTCATTGGACATCGTATTGTCTCTGCTGCTGCTGATTATTCTGAGTCCTTTGTTTTTTGCTGTGGCGGTGATCATAAAATCAACTTCTCCGGGTCCGGTGTTTTTTATTCAAAAACGACTTGGATTGAATAAACGAATCTTTCACCTTTTTAAGTTTCGTACCATGGTTAACGATGCGGAAAAGAGGCAGCAGGAACTGGAAGAATTTAACGAGGCTGATGGTCCGGTATTTAAAATCAAAAATGATCCACGCATCACAAAGGTGGGCCATTTCCTGCGGATAACAAGTATTGATGAGTTACCGCAGTTGCTTAATGTGCTGAAAGGAGAGATGAGCCTTGTCGGTCCCAGGCCGTTGCCGGTGAGGGACTATGAAGGATTTGATCAGCGTTGGTTTAACCGTCGGTTCAGTGTCCGCCCTGGAATGACCTGTATCTGGCAGGTTGACGGCAGGAATGATTTATCTTTTGAAAGATGGATTCAACTTGATTTACGCTATATCGACACCTGGTCTCTTCCTCTGGACTTTCAGATACTGCTTCGGACCATACCTGCCGTCCTGCGGGGGAGAGGAGCATCATGAGATGTTGTGTGTCTCTATTTGCCGGCCCTGTCGGCAATCCGGAACTCATTTATATGACATCGCACCCTATTGAGTTGTGACGACGGGTATGCATTCATGGCTTGCTACTTGTTGTCGGGAAGCAAAAAGGGAAAGCCGTAAGGCTTTCCCTTTTTTTATGGATAACTATGCTGATTAGCGGGTTTAAAAGTATACATCAAAGGTCAGGTATACCTGGTCGGCACTCTCTACAGGCATGGCAGCACCACTTTGCAGGGCGATGTTGTAGGCTGCCGTCATCATTGATGCATTATCCGTGTCATAGGGTTTTACGTTCCAGTCTACCCCTGTGTAATCAAACCAGTAATGCTGATACCCAAGCCGGATAAAGGTTTTTGCATACTTGGAGATAGCCTCACCTGTCGGAAGATCATAAATCATGTACAGCTCAGCTACCTGACCGCGGGTAGAGAGCTTGGATAGATACATGTCATCATGGGCCGGTGTAAAGGCGATCCAATACTCGGAACCGTAGTTATACTCAGCTCCCAGTTTCAGCCCGACCTCGGGCAGGTCATAGCGAACACCTGCATAAACGTTATATCCGTCCTCGGAATCGGTGTTGGGACGCCAGTTCATATTAGGGAGCATGGACCCGTCGGGCTGCGGAATCATCGCAGTTGCATAATCGTTGAACATTCCCTGGCCGCCCGGATCGGTACGGCTCCAGCCGCCGGCTACAAAATAATTAAAGTTTGAAACCCTGTCCTGGTAAAGAGCAGCTGTGTGATAGATATTTCCCTCTGTTATCCGTTCTCCCATCTGCTCCGGTGCCATCTGGTTGATAATCGGATCCTGAAAGTTAGGATAATTGAAGGCATTAAATACTGCAAAGGACTGGAGATTAAGCGTGCGTGGCCCTTTTTTCATCACATCCCAGACAAAGCCGAAGAAATCGGTATCATCATACATGTTTACTCGATCGTCACCCTGAAGACCGTTTTCAAAGCCGCGACCGCCGCAGAAACGAAAACGTCCGGTACCCATCTCCCTGTTGCCCCACTGGTATACATATCCCAATGAAAAGCCGTCAAAGGCATAATCCATGTAGGCAAGAGGACTTGCCAGACGTTCGTCCAGCCCCAGGCGAACCTGGGCCGGAGGACCTTCAGTTGTGGGGCGGCGTCCGATGGAGAACCATATCGGCATCCCCCCGATATCAGTCCAGTTGACAAAGGCACGGTCAACCCGCAGGGCATTATCAGAAGGTGTGTGCGTAGAGTTGGCGTCAAACTGCGGCCACCAGCTTTGTTGATCATTGCGGGAATAACTCTCCATTCCCCAAACCTTGTACATGGCAAGACGGCCGTGGAAATTAACATGTTCCGTCGCCTTTACCTTGACATTAAGCCGGAACCGGTTGGTGAACAGGGTGTCATTGTTGAAGTCAGGACCACTTTCAACCATTCCGGTCATGGGGTTGATATAGTCGGCCCCATTGGAGTTGTAGTAGTCCATGCGTGCACGGAAGTCACCGTAGAACTTGAAGCGGGCGGCAAGATCCCATGCCTCGGATTTTTCGTCCAACAGGTCGGTCATGTCGTCGACTTTATCGCCGTACTCGGAAATGTTTTCGTTCTGCTGAGCCAGTTGAGCCTTCATGGCTTCGATCTGACGGGACATCTCCTCAATTTTACTGCTCAGGTCCGAGGGGGCTTTACCGGCACTGGCCAGAGCAGCTGCAGGCAGGGTAAGCAACCCGGCAAGAGCTATTAATGAGATTTTTTTGATCATTTTTCTCTCCTTGAGCTGGTGAAAAAATACCGGAAAGAGCACCATATTCTTCATGAATTGGAAAAGTCGGCTTGAATTGAGCTGTTCAATTTGAGCTCTGGTTGTTTGTAATTCATCCAAAGGATATATGATGCACAAAAAAAGGGTTAAGCCCTGGAGGACCTAACCCTTTAAATATACCGGCTCTAATGTGAGAACTTAAATGCTGGTTTAGAAGTATACATCAAAAGTCAGGTATACCTGATCAGCGCTCTCAACAGGCAGCTGGGAACCACTTGCAAGGGCCATGCTGTATGCCGCCGTCATCATGCCGGCATCGTCGGTATCATACGGTTTAACATTCCAGTCCGTACCTGAGTAATCAAACCAGTAATGCTGATATCCCAGGCGGACAAAGGTCTTGGCATATTTGGAGATGGCCTCGCCGGTGGGCAGGTCATATACCATGTACAACTCAGCAACCTGGCCGCGGGTGCCCAGCTTGGACAGGTACATGTCATCATGTCCCGGGGTAAAGGCAAGCCAGTACTGAGAGCCGTAGTTATACTCGGCACCGAATTTCAGTCCGACATCGGTCAGGTCGTAACGGGCACCGGCATAAATGGAATAGCCGTCTTCGGAATCGGTATTGGGGCGCCAGTTAGGATTGGGCAGCATTGATCCGTCGGCCTGCGGGATCAGGGCGGTTGCAAAGTCGTTAAACATACCCTTGCCGCCTGGATCCGTACGACTCCAGCCGCCGGCTACGAAATAGGTGAAGTCGGCAACTTTATCCTGGTATACACCAGAGGTATGATAAATATTGCCCTCTGTGGCCCTGGGACCCATCTGGGTAGGGGCCATGGCATTGATGATCGGATCCTGGAAGTTAGGATAGGTGAACATGTTCAAAACGGCAAAGGTTTGAATGTTCATGAACCGGTTATCTTTCTTCAAGACATCCCAGGAGAATCCGGCGAAATCGGTATCGTCAAGCGGGTAGATATTCTGTTGATTCCAGTAGGTAGCGTCATCCCACTGCAGGCCGTCTTCAAAACCGCGACCATAGCAGAAACGAATACGACCGGTACCCATGGCGTCATTACCCCATGCATAGGCATAACCCATGGAAATACCGTCAAATGGGTAATCCATGTAGGCAACCGGAGTAGCCATACGCTGGTCAAGTCCCTGGCGGATCTGTGCAGGTGGTCCATCTGTCGTCGGGCGACGACCAATGGAGAACCACACCGGTGCGCCACCGATGTTGTTCCAGTTTACAAAGGCACGGTCAACACGCAGGGCATTGTCGGACGGGGTACGGGTGGTGTTACCGTCAAACTGCGGCCACCAGGTGTTCTGATCGTTACGGGCATAGCTTTCCATTCCCCAGACCTTGTACATGGCCAGGCGGCCTTTGAACTCAACGTTCTCTGTGGCCTTGACACGCATGTTCAGGCGGAAACGGTTGGTGAACAGGGTATCGTTACTGAAATCCGGTCCACTCTCCATCCGTCCGGTTCGCGGGTTGATATAATCAGCACCTGTTGAACTGTAGTAGTCCATGCGGGCACGGAAATCGCCATAGAATTTAAAGCGGGCAGCCAGGTCCCATGCTTCGGACTTCTCATCAAGCATGTCGTTCATGTCATCGACTTTGTCGCCGTACTCGGAAATGGATTCGTTTTGCTGGGCCATCTGAGCCTTCAGGGCCTCAAGCTGACGGGACATCTCCTCGATTTTGCTGTTCAGGTCGGATGGTGCTTTACCGGCACTGGCAGATGCTACTGCTGGAAGTGCAATTAATCCGGCAAGAGCCAACATGGAAAATTTCTTGACCATTCTTCTTCCTCCTCTTCTTTTTGGGATGTATCCCGATTCTTAATAATTTCTTCTCTTATAAAACAACAAAATGTTCAACTGATTTTTTTGTTATCTCATGCGAGTCAATTTTTTTAACTAAACCTTTATTATTTGTTTTTTATCGCATTAAAAGTCGTTTGTCAACCGTTGGCAGAAAAAAAGTTAAAAAAATTGTACCACAATTTTGATCTGTCTATCATGAGGGGGAATGCAGGAACCTTTAATGAGTATAACTAAATTTTTGCTATAAATATAATGGGTTGCCGGTATGGTTTATCTCGATTGCTAATGTTTGTTCGGCCAGGGCACGGGGAGAACTGCAGTGATTGGAGTTTAATTTTTTATTCAGGGCAAAATTTTTAATTTTTCCGCAAATGGTCCCTCAAAAAAACCTGTTTCAGTACCAGGTACTGAAACAGGAAGAAAAGCAGGTGGATAAAATTTTATTCAGGATAGCGGAAGGTCATCCGTTTATTTTTACGGCCTATGCGAACCTTGCCGCCCTTTGTCAGTTTACCGAACAGGATTTCTTCAGTGAGAACATCGCCGATCTCTTTCATGATCAGGCGTCGCATGGGCCTGGCGCCATAGGCAGGATCGTATCCCTCTGCTGCCAGCCATTTACGTGCACCCGGGGTCAGGGAAATGGTAATTTTCCTCTCGGCCAGCTGCGCCTGCAGTTCCACGATCATCTTGCCGACGACTTTTTCCACTGCATCCATTTCCAGGGCCTGGAAGGTGATGGTTGCATCAAGGCGGTTTCTGAATTCGGGTGCGAACAGGTTTTTGACGGCTTTCTGTTCCTTGCCCGAAGAATCACCGAGAAAACCGATGGACCGCTCGCTCATTTCACGGGCCCCGGCATTGGTGGTCATGATCAGGATGACATTTCTAAAGTCCGCCTTTCTGCCGCTGTTATCGGTAAGCGTAGAATGGTCCATGACCTGCAGCAGAATGGAAAAAACGTCGGGATGCGCCTTTTCAATTTCATCAAGGAGCAAAACCGTATAGGGATGCTTGCGGATAGCATCGGTGAGCAGACCGCCCTGGTCGAAACCAATATAACCCGGAGGGGCACCAATGAGACGGGCCACGGCATGTTTTTCCATATACTCGCTCATGTCAAAGCGCTCAAAGTTAATGGACAGTGCCTGAGCAAGCTGCCTGGCCACTTCGGTTTTGCCCACCCCGGTGGGACCGGCAAAGAGGAACGAACCAGTGGGGGAAAGCGGATTTCCCAGACCTGCCCGAGAGCGCTTGACCGATTGGGCAACAGCAGCAATGGCTTCGTCCTGCCCGAAAATAACGGACTTCAGGGTGTTGGATAATTTCTCCAGCCCCTCCAGATCGTTATTTGTTTTTGAGGTTACCGGTACCCGGGCCATTTTGGAGACCGTATGTTCAACATCGCGTACACTGACGGTTTTACCGATTTTGCCGGCCAGGCGAAAAGATGCGCCCACCTCGTCCATCACATCAATGGCCTTATCCGGCAGAAAACGGTCGTTAATATACCGGTTGGCCAGTTCCGCCGTCGTCTGGATGGCCGCTTTGGAATAGTGAACCTGGTGATGCTCTTCGTAACGGGACTGCAGGCCTTTAAGAATGGCACAAGTGTCCTGCACGGACGGTTCTTCAATGTCGATTTTCTGGAATCGGCGCGACAGGGCACGATCCTTTTCTATGTGATTTTTATACTCTTCATAGGTTGTAGAACCGATACAGCGAATTGTGCCGGCCTGCAGCGCCGGTTTCAACAGGTTGGAGGCATCCATGGAGCCGCCGCTGGTGGCCCCGGCACCGACAATGGTGTGCATCTCGTCGATAAAAAGAATGGCATTATCCTTTTTTTCAATGGCGGCCACCACGCCCTTGAGCCGCTTTTCAAAATCACCTCGATACTTAGTACCGGCAACCAGCATTCCCATATCCAGCATGTAGATCTCGGTTCCCTGCAGCAGGTCGGGTACCAGCATTTCTTCATCAGGTTTGTCTGATTTTCTGGTTACTCCATCCTCATGGATACGCAGGGCCAGGCCCTCGGCCATGGCGGTTTTTCCCACGCCTGGTTCCCCCACCAGCAGGGGATTGTTTTTCCGGCGTCGGCAGAGGACCTGCATCATCCGCTCAATTTCACTGTCCCGACCGATCAGGGGATCGATGCCGCCTTTTTCGGCCCGGACAGCAAAGTTGACCGTGAATTTTGCCAGGGCATCTTCTTTCTGTTTTTTCTTCTGTTTTCCCGGTGCCGGCTGCGGGCTGCGCAGCGGCTCCCTCTGCAGATTATCGGGCAGATTATGGGAGATGTATTCAACAACCTCCATCCTGCCGACCCCTTCGCTGCCGAGAAAATATACTGCGTGGGAATCGGGTTCGGCAAATATTGAAACCAGTACGTCACCGGTATCGACTTGTTTTTTGCCGCAACTCTGGACATGGTTGACTGCCCGCTGCAGTACCCGGTTAAAGGCAACGGTCTGAGCCGGTTCACCTTCTCCTTCTTTCAGGATGGGCATGCCGCCGGCAAAAAAGCGTTCAAGCCGTTCCCGGATAGTGTCATGATTGCCGCCGCATTTATCAATGATATGGGTTGCCAGATCATCATGCAGCAACCCCCACAGCATGTGCTCGACCGTCACATACTCATGTTTTTTGACTTTTGCCTCTTTAATGGCCTTGATCAGGGCCAGTTCTAACTCTCTACTTAACATATGATCTCTCCTCGCAGAGGAAGGTTCAGTTTACTTTTTCCAATGAACATTTAAGCGGAAATTGGTTTTTTCGAGCCATCCGGTGGACCACTGCCACCTTGGTTTCCCCGATTTCGCGGGTGTAGACACCGGCAACGCCATGCCCCTGATGATGGACATTGAGCATGATTCGAGTTGCCTCGGTCGTGTCTTTACCAAAAACGTTTTCAAGCACCGTGACCACGAAATCCATTGTTGTGTAATCATCATTATGGAGAAGTACCTTGAACAGGGGGGGCTCCTGCAGGTCTTCCCTGGATTTGGTCAATGTCTCCTGATGATGATCGGATTTTGTTTTTCCCATACTGTTACAATTTGGTTTTGTTATGACAGATTTAAACGTAACTACTTAGCCGGCACCGAATCTTTCCGCAGCCGGTCTGGTTCACATATGATTCATACACTTCACCAGGCCGGCTGTAAAAATCTGCGGCACCCTGTAATCAGGTACCGTCCTGAGGTTTTCCCGCATCAAGAGGCTGAGGGGTGAGTCGTTACATTTAAACTACTATTAATGTAATGCGCCATGCCGATTTTGCAAGTTTCCTTTCCTGTCCGGTGCCAGCATGGAAAGGATAAGATGTTGTAATACCGTCTCAGCATCAATGGATGAACCCTTCAGCCGCATCTCAGCCGCCAGGATGGCGCCCAGCCAGGTTTTCAGCCTGGCAAGCGGAAAGGCGGAAGCGGTTTTAAACTGCATGTAGACCGCAAAGGGGTGTCCTGACAGCTCTTTTTTCCATCGTTCGTTCTTCTGCAGGGCCGGCAGGCATTGCTGCTGGAAAAGTTTTGCAGGCATGTTTGCCTGAACGCCGTATTTTTCCTGCTCCTGCAGGCAGCGAAAGAGCAGTAATGTCCTCGTATAGTTGCGCAGCGTTGCCAGAATTGCCAGACCATGAATGTTTTCCTGTAACCGGGAGCCAATCAGCAAGGCCTGGACCAGATTTTTTTCGCCAATGGCCTGGGTCAGCTCAAACAATGCTTCCTGGCGGGTACGTCCAACCACGGCATTGAGATCCGCCATGGTAATTTCTGTTGCCTCGCCGGCATACAGGGCCACCTTTTCCGTTTCAACAACAACTGCCAGTGGGTGGAAACCGACCCGTTCAAACAGTTGTCCGGCAACGTTGGGTGCCATAGTCTTGCCCATTTTGTTGAGGACACGGGTAACCTGTTCTTGAAGTACAGCCTGCTGCCCTTTTTTTGCCTGGAAACTTGAGCCGCTGTCCACCTTCAGGTCGATAACCGCAAAATTTTTTTTAAAAAATTTAAACAGTTTTTTTCGTTTGTCTACCTCTTCAGCGAGCAGCATGAGAATGTTAGCTGCAGGGAGTCCTGTTTCCAGCACTGCCTGTAGCAGCTCCGCCGGGTCTCCGGCGGAAGCAGGTGGGGCCGCAGATGCTGTCCCGCCTGAGTCGGCGAGTATCTTCAATGTCCAGTCCGTTTTTTCCGTGGGTTTGGCAAAACCGAAACATTTTTTCCACTGGCTCCGGGAAAGGCTCCCGGGATCATTTGCCGGATCACTGCTGTCCAGGCCACCGGCCCCCATCATGGCCTGCAGATAAGCGGCAGCCCTGTCCGGCTTGTCAACCCTGTTCTTCACCGCCTTGTTCCAGAGGGATTTAGCCACTTTTTTTGAGTGAAACAGGCGGGTGCCGTTGACCCGGAATATCTGTCTGCCCGGCAGGAGGCTGAAACTGCGCAGCTTGGAGAGCGTGGCGTTGCTGTCTTCATTGTCGCCGTCAATGCTGTGTACAGTGCCGCCGTCTGCACAGAGAGCCTCGCTGAGACGATCCGCTGTCTGTTGACAGAGAAAGCGATCGCCAAAGAGCAGGTATACAGGTTGGATTGTCCCGGCCTTGATCTCCTTGATCAGGCTGGTAATTTTATTGCGCTCGTAGACAGGCATGGGATACGGTTTAATGATTCTTGATTGAAATTTGTAACGGCTTACCAGGGTATCCCGATGCTGATAATATTATCGCACGATAATAGTGTACCAGGCTTTCAGGGCCTGGAACCCTGACCCCTGAAAGGAAAACCCTGCCCTGAGTTATCGTCGACTGTTCGGGCAGGCCGTCCCCGGTGCCTTATCTTTATTCTTTTTCTGTTGTTCATCCAGGATTTTATGCAGAATGGCGGTCAGAGAGCCGGGCTGCAGGTAGTCACGCCCCCGGCCTCCGGCAAAGATAAAGGCTGATTTATCAGCCATGTCCTTCCAGGTTATGGTGGCAGGATTTTTGGCAACTACCTCGAAAAAGTTTTTATTGTACGGGTCGTTGATGATGGCCATGCCCGTGCCGATGGTGGCCAGGATATCAACATGGCCCAGAAACATTTTGGTCAGCCTGGTATAGGCCTTTACTCCACCACAGGAACCAAGGCTCAGGAAGCGCTGTTTTGCGGTTAGATCCTGATCGGTAATTATTCGTTCCCGTTTCAACTCCGTCAGGGGATCGGTTATCTGCTCCGAGCGCCAGTATGAGTGACCACGCTGGGCAAACATTTCATCGCCGCCCTGCAGGAATCGTCTGAGTAACTGCTGCTGCTCCTTTTCTCCGACATAGACATAGGTAGAGTGGCGGATTGTGATCCCGTTAATCTGTTTGACAAAGGCCACGGCAAACTGTTGGCGCTGCATGGCGGAAAAGAGAGCCGACAGATTGGCCGGATTTTTTCCTGCCCCGGCAATCATGGATGTGGCCTGACTGCGTGCAGCCGGGGTTAGAAAGGCGACGGTGTACTGTTCGGCCAGGATCATCCTGTAGCCGTTTTTGAGCAGGGTACGGCTGTTGGAGATAAATGATTTCCGTCCGTCATCGTCGGGATGAAATACGGAAATTGAACCTAATCGACCATCCGCCTTCCATTCGGCAAAAGGAGTGACCAGGTAACGGTCCAGGTCAACGGCACCGAACCGGATAATGGCTCTGGTAATGAGTACCCGGTCACGGGTTCCGAGAAGTTCGGGATATTCCTGGAGGTAATATTGCAGGATAACTGTGATAAGTGTGGAAAATGTACAAGTGCCCTTGTCTGCCTCCGTGACCATTTTGTAGATCAGGAAACTCCTGGCTTCGGGTTCAAGAACCGTCAGCAGGTGCTTGAAGGTCGCGGAAAAGAGGAGAATCGTGTCTTCATCCTTGAAAGCAGATGCCGCAACCAGTTCCAGGATCTGTTGCTGCTCGTCGGAGTTTTCCGGGAAAAAGGTGGTCAGTTTTCCTTTTTGGGCAAGGCTGACGATAAAGTTTGATACCAGCAGGTTATCAGGATCAATGGCCTTGATAAAGTCCAGCAGGTTGTCCTTGTGGTTTTCCTTGATTCTATCTTTTAGAATCGGCACCAGGATATCACGGAATGAGGAGTCATACAGTTCACTGCCCTGGGAGAGCAGGGCGTAGATATTTGCTGATGTGAGATCTTCCGCCACCTGTTTGCGGTCAGCGGCAGTGGCCTGACGGAGCAGGCCGGTCATCGCAGCTTTGTTTCCTGCCCGGTAGGCGGGGTAAAATCGTTTGCCGTATCTGTATTGCGTTTCCTGGGAGAGTCGCTTGAAACGGTCGTATAATTCTTTTTTCGGCATCCGGTGCAGCTGGGCATCGGAAATTTCAAAGCCAAAGCGATCGGTAACTGCGTGCAGATTGTTTATTTTCCAGATCAGTTCTTCGCCACCATCGTAAAAGGCACGTAACAAACGCTCTCGTCCAGCTTCATCCTGCCGGTAATACTGTGCTTCCTGTACCGGAGGCGGGGTGGCAAAATAGCTTACCAGCCAGTTCCAGGCTGCTTCCCTTGTCATCCCGTCCTGCTTATACAGGCTGTGGGCATTCCAGGCATCATCATCGCGAAGCTGGTGGATAAGGGGCAGGGCGTCCAGCATGGTTTCACGGTTCATACCCTTGACCCGGGCGAGTGCATTACAGGCCCAGGCCTGTTTGCTTGACAGTCTGCCTATCACTGTAAGACTGTTAAGTGCCTCCTGGGCGTTCATGTTGCCGACGGCAAAAAAACTCTGTACAGCCCGGTTGTTGGCATCATCAAACCGGGTGAGCAGGGGGATCGTCTTCAGAGCAAAGTTGGGTTTGATGCCCTCAAGCGCCAGGTAGGCACGAAAAGACTTTCCCGCCTCATAGTTGAGACTTTTTATCTCAGGTAATGCGCTGATGGCAAGTTCCATGCTCGCTCCCCCCAGGTCAGCCCAGTCCTCAAAGGTGAGCATCTGCTCATAGGAGAGGTGCAGGCGGATCAGATCCTCCCATGCTTTTGCACTACCTTTAAACGTTGCTCCCTCCATGAGGCTCATCTTACGAAAAATACGCTGGGAGTTGTAATCGAGTCCCCGTATTATTTCCTTGCCGTAATCTACCTGCTCGCAGTTCATGCAGGGAATTTGGATAAAGGCTTCAACTGTTTTCCGCCAGCTGGCATTGCCGGGATTTGTTCCGGCCTCAGCCGGCAGGTGGAGCAGAAATACTATGAGCAGGCCAAGTGGTACGGCCATGATATATTTGCGCAATTTATACATGGGAGATATGATGTGTTGATGAAATATAATGGAGTTGGATTTTGTTCCGGTTTTATTCCGCCTGGTCCGGCCGGCAGTGAGCGTATTGTTTCAACCCTTGCCCTGCTGGCAGCCATGGTACTCTGGGGCAGTTCTTTTGTGGCAATGAAATACGCCTTTGGTTATTTCAGTCCTCTGATTGTCATCTTTGGCCGGATGGCTGTTGCCGCTTTGTGTTTTCTGCCCTTTATACCGGCATTTTCCAGGCTGCCTCTCACCCGGAAGCATATTCTCCCCCTGGTGGTAATGGGGTTTTGTGAACCCTGTCTTTACTTTCTCTTTGAAGCAGCTGCCCTGCAGCGGACCACGGCCTCTCAGGCATCCATGATAACCACCATGCTTCCCCTGCTGGTGGCCGTGACTTCAGGCCTGTTTCTTGGCGAACGTATCACCCGCCGGACAGTTGCAGGCTTCATCCTGGCGGCAGTTGGAGCTTTATGGCTCAGTCTGGCCGGCAGGGTCAGCGGACAGGCGCCGAATCCTCTGCTTGGTAATTTCCTGGAGTTTCTGGCCATGGTCAGTGCAACAGGATACATTATTTTAATGAAACAGTTAAGCAGGACCTTGCCTCCTCTGTTTTTAACAGCCATGCAGGCCTTTATCGGTACGTTGTTTTTTGCACCGCTTCTGCTGCTTCCTGTTGTGGTGTTTCCAGAGAGTATGCCTCTACCTGCTCTGTTGTCTGTACTGTACCTCGGCACCTTTGTCACTATCGGGGCGTATGGACTGTATAATTTCGGTGTGAGCCGCGTGCCGGCCAACCAGGCGGCAGCTTTTATCAACCTGATTCCCGTCCTGACTCTGATTTTTGGTTTTTTTCTGTTGGGAGAACGATTAACCGGCTGGCAGTTGACTGCCTGTGTTCTGGTTTTTGGTGGTGTTTTTCTGAGTCAGGATACTACTGCACAATGAGCAAAGGGAAAAGGAAAAAGGGACCAGGCAGTGAAAGGACGGGAGAGCTTGAACCGCCTGCCCTGTCGCCAGGTCTGCTTTTTGAAAGGTCTTAACTTATGCAGCAATATCAGGAGCTAAACAGCTGTGAGACCTGCTGCCTTGGTTTTTGTCGTCAGTGCGGACGCGAACATCAGTTACCAGCCGGAGCGGCATATCAGGCAAGTCACGTCCTGATGGCTGAACTGCAGGCTGAAGGGCGCATTGATCTGCATCTGCCGGCAGAGGAGGCGGATGCCCGTTTTTCCACCGACTACCTCTTCGGCCCTGCCCGGGGAAAGATGTTCGGTGTCATGGTTGCTGCAACTCAGGCAGGAAAAATTGTTACCCTGCGGGCATTTTCCGGGCAGTATAACGGCTTCTGGGAGATACCCGGCTGGGTAGGTCCAATGTTTGATCCGGATGGTTTTCGCATGGTCCATGATGATGAAGAACGAAAAATCAAGGCACTGGGCCGACAAATTGATGCTTGGGAACCCGGATCACGGCAGAGAGAAGAGTTAACTGTACTGAGGAGGAATATGTCCCGTCGGCTGATGGTTGATATTCATGCTCTCTACCGGCTGAAGAATTTTTGTGGACAGGTTGCCGGACTGGAGGAAATTTTTCCACCGGATATGGGCATTCCCACCGGTACCGGTGACTGTTGCGGACCGAAGCTGCTCCAGTATGCAGCCCGACATGGTCTTACTCCCCATGGGATAGCCGAGTTCTACTGGGGCAGGGCAACAGCCTCCGGTTCCCGTCAACATGGCGGATTTTATTCCTCCTGTCGTGGAAAATGCTACCCGATCCTCGGATTTATGCTCTGCGGTCTCAAGGAAAGGAGACGGTGATGTCGCAGCAGGAACTGGTTATAGTATATGCGGATGCACACCTGGCAGTGATTGAGAAACCTGGCGGATTGCTTGCTGTACCAGGACGGGGACCTGACAGACAAGACTGCGCGGTTAATCGCTTAAAAACAATATTTCCGATTCATATCAACCAGCCCTCGGTGCACCGGCTGGATATGGCAACCTCCGGCCTGATGGTCATGGCCTTTACTGGAGAGGCACATCGTATTCTCAGTAAGCAATTTGCCGAACGCCGGGTGGAAAAAAAATATATTGCTCTTCTTGAAGGGGTTGTGACTGCCGAAAGCGGGGAGATTACCCTTGCATTTCGACTGGATCCGAAAAATCGTCCCTGGCAGGTATATGATTCTGTCCTGGGGAAAACAGGTATTACCCGCTGGCAGCGTCTTGAAGTCTGCGCGGGAACAACACGGGTAGAGTTTGTTCCGCTGACCGGCAGGACCCATCAGCTTCGTCTTCATGCTGCTCATGAACTGGGGCTTGGCTGCCCCATTGTCGGTGACAGCCTGTATGGTGCAGGGCAGCGGGGTGATCCTATGCTGCTGCATGCAGCAGAGCTCTCATTTCTTCATCCGGAAAGCGGCAAAAGGACAACATTCTCCAGTCGGGTTCCTTTTTGAAGGCAAGGTGTTGTGAAATCGTAAGCGCTCCGTGAACAACCTGCGGCACGCGCTCAAGTCCCCAGATATACAGGGGTAATATCGGGTGTCTTGATCACGCAGAGCAAGGTGTTATCAACTCATGAGTGGAGTTAATGAAGCGCTTATATGAAATCGTACAGACTTGAATGGGGGGGGTTAAAAGAGAACTTTTGCCAACACCCTTGTCATGATAAAACAGATACCCAAGGTGAAAAGGTAGCTGAGCGGGTTCATGAATAATACGGGCAGTGTCCCTCCAGCCAGAAGAAAAAAACATCCCCGGTTAAAAGAAGTGGATTGTATTTTATCCATAACATCCGAAGATTTTTTTTTGTTGATCATGGGAACCCGTTGGTGGGAATAACTGCTACCCACTGTCAGACAATGAGCAGCAGTATTTTTCATGCTGTTATTTTGTTTGCTGCAGCCCGTGTTCTATCTGTATTCACACGGGAGTAAAAGGTGGGGATGGCGACAATAAATGCTACCCATAACAGGTAGTCAATACCTTTGATATGGGTGGCGCAATCAACCAGGGTCTGGAGAGGGGTAATCATGCTGGTTGCAACCATGTACTGACGAACCAACTCACTTATTGAACCTGCCTGGCTTGTTTCGCCGATCAGGGCTACTGTTGCCCATAAAACCATAAGTGCGCCTAAACCCAGTACAACTCTTTCTGTTGCAGTTTTATTCTGTTCAGCCATAATTATCCCCATTGGATCTTTTTTGCTGTTGATTTCAGTTGGTGGTTACATGCCCGTTAATGCTGAGACATATCCCTGCAGCAGTCCGCCGGCACCACTTGATGCCAATCCGCCGATAAGACAGGCTGTTCCCCAGATGCCGATGAGTACCGAGACAACGCCGAAGGCGCTGAGGGTAAACTTTGCAGTTTCCTGTCCAACATCTATTTTGCTTTCGACTCTGTTGATTACTTTTGCAGTCATTGTGTTCTCCTGGTCTTTATTGTTAAATTGTTTATGTCATTAATTATGCACTATCTGTGCCTGTTTTGGCCATTTTTCAGCGAGCAGGTAGGTGCGCAGGTATGCTGATGTTATTAAAGGAATAATTTCTCAATTTCGTCGGTTATATTTTGGCTTCCCACGGTTTTGCCGCAGTGGAATGACTATTTTACTACGTAACCGTGGCAGGTGATTGCAGGAGTGTTGCAGAGCGTGGTACAGTTATGTTGCGAATTAAACAGGATAGGTATATTGACTATGAATACAAATGGATAGCAGCTGGGAACTTCTCACAAAGTGGTGACAAGTTGCTGTATGTTACTTTATGGAGCGAACTCTACGCTATCTCCGGCCAACAATATGCCGGAATGGCGGAGTCGCAGGTAATTATGATAGTGTCATTCCCGAGTGTAGTTATCGGGAATCCAGGCACCCTACTACCACTTATTGAGAAGCTACCTTGTTGGAGGAGTGAGGAGTTATATAAATAACAGGGCTGGAGATTTTGTTCAGATAGAGTAAAAAAACCCGGCCGAAGCCGGGTTAATGGATGAGGTGTCGATGAGATATGTTTGGTTCAAACTTTTCCTTTTGCCTGCTTTTTCTCCTTATTCACGTAGACGTAAAAGGCGGGGAAGGCAACAAAGAAGGCTACGCAGATAAGGTACTCAATCCCCTTGATGTGGGTGTAGTAATCAACCAGGGTGTGAAGGGGGGTAACCATGCCGGTTGCGACCATGTACTGCCGGGCCAGTTCGCTGACTGATCCTGCCTGAGTTAATCCACCAACCAATGCTGCTGTTGCCCATAGTCCGATAAGTGCGCCAAAGCCAAGTACTATTCTACCGGCTGTTTTATTATTATTTTCTCCCATGATCGTTCTCCTGTAATTTTAAATTGGTATTGTTCTGTTCCTGCAGATCGTTACATCCCGGTCAGGGCGGTGATAAATCCTTTTGCAAGTCCTGTTACGCCACTGCTTGCCAGGCCGCCGATCAGGCAGGCTGTTCCCCAGATACCGATCAGGGCGGAGAGGAGGCCGATTGCCTTAACTGCATATTGTCCGGTTTCCTGTCCAACATTTACTTTTGCCGTTGTTTTGGTGGTTGCTTGAGCAGTCATGGTGTCCTCCTTATCTGATTGTTGTTTTTATTCTCTTTGCCCTTAATAATGCAGTATACGTGCCGGAATGATATATGTTGTACAGATAAAAGTGTGTCATGTATAACTTATTGTTTTTAAATCAAATTGCAGAGCGAAAAAGCAGGAAAAATCATTTTGATCCGCAAAACTGTTGCGTGCAGATAAGAATTTTCAACAAGGTTGTGGTAAATAATCACAAAAGTGTGGCGGAAGATGTAACAGTAATGTTGCGAACTAAATCGGATAGGTATAAAAAACGTTAATTCAGATAGATAGGATGTTGCATTGGGTTGGTCAAGTGTTTTAAGCCATTATCAGCATCCGGAATGATAAGGTACCACGCCGGTTGCAACAGTCGTCTCCGGGTAAGCGCTTCATTAACCACACTCTTGACATGATAACACCTCGGAATGTAGCGTTTTAGGAACACCCTGCTGTGCGTGATCAAGGCCCTTGATAATACCCCTGTATATCTGGGGACTTGAGCGCGTGCAGCAGGGTGTTCTTGGAGCGCTTACGTCTCCGGAACAGCTCTTGTGAGCCCTGTCCCGGAGATCTGTACGTTAAATACTGTTGGAGAGTTTGTTTGATCAGGCAATGGTTCCATGCCTGATCTTACGTCAGTGATGAAATGAGGCGAGATTAAAGTTGTCTATCGAAAGTTGACTGTGGATGTTCCCTTGGGATCAAAGTTTATACCGGGTTGGCATATAAGGAGATGATCCTCATTGATTGAAAAGTTATCCAGCAGGAATTTTTTAACATTCTCCGCCCGGGTTTCGGCAATGGCGAGCAGCTCTTTTCTCGCCGATTCATCTGCAAGAATTTTCTGTTGGTTTTCATAATTTCTCTTAATGCCGTGACCCAGTTCCCAGATCAGTATTTTCGAACAGATGGAGAAATCCCTGTCTTTCTTATCTGCCATTTTTTTGCCGATTGTCTGCAGTATTTTTTTATGCTCAGCTGTAAGCTCGGTTGTGTTGTCTGCAAATTCAAGATGGGGAAGATCGGTATTGATCATAGCCTCTCCCGCCTCCATGGCCACATAGGCAAGAGCTCCGGCGGGCCCGAGTACAGTATAGGCCAGGTATGGCGTAACGCTGATTGCAATGGCTTTGCTGAGGGCCGTTACGATGATGTCGGTTGGATTGACACTGAGGTGGGACAGTGGTCCGGAGACCGGAACCTTGATATCGATATTTCCTTTTTTATTCCGCAGCATGGAAAGTGCCATATCAAGCGGAACCGGAAGTTTATTGTTGAGTTGCGCCAGCAGTTCTTTTCTGACCGTTTCTGCCTTAATCTTTTGCAAAAGGAGATCATTTTCAAGGTCCAGTTTATTACCCTTGATTGTAAGATTTGAGGTTATATTCATCTGACCGTCGACAAATTTTGTTCCGATGGCATCAATAACGTAGGGTGACAGCCTCTTGAGGGAGTAGTTGCGCAGGTCGATTTTTGAATCCACGAGAAGTTTTTCAGCAAATGGAGCGCAGGAACCGGTGATGTCAAGCGGGGCATATTTGTCAAATTTTCCTTTTATCTTATAGCTAAACGGAGTTTTCGGCCTTGATGAATCAATATGCTTTATCTCAGCGCTTTTAAGGATGAACGTTGTCTGAAAGGGAACCGTGGTGGCCTTGTCGGCAAAAGTAAAGCCGCTCTTGCCGGTGACGGCAATCGTGTTGATCTTTACCAACGGGGAAGTCGTTTTTTCCGTATCCTTTTTCTTTTCAGCAGCTGCCTCCTTTGATTTGGTTTTCCCTTTGGCTTTAACTCGGGTGAAGTTGCCGAAAAGGGAGTCCAGTACAATGGAGTCACAGACCAGACCGTTATCCGTTGACCAGTCGATATCCTTTATTTTCAAGTTGGTGAGTGTGGCCTGCGGTTTATTTTTTTTGCCGTCATTTTGAAGAAAGGTTCCCTTGTCAGCAGAAACAGCTGCAACAGCGACTTGCAGCGGCAGGCTGACTGAAACTCTATCCATACGGATCTGCTCCAACCCGGCCAGCAGGGTTTTGTTCCCGGTATCATGGGCAGAGAGATTACTCAGAATTACCCTATCCACTGCAAAGTCGCCGTCATTGGTGCCGGTTACTGCATGAACAGCGGTTTTTTCAAGTTGAAGCAGGGGAAATGCATCACTTTGCAGCATGAGTTTGTCTGCCTGAAGGGATGCCTTACCGCCAAATCGGATTTGTTTGCCAAGGGTAAGGTTTGACTTGTCCGTGGCAATCTTGAGTTCCTGTTGACTGATCCGAATTTGCTGTTCTTGCAGCAGAGATTGCAGATCCGTAGCCTTCAGGGTACCGTCCAGTAAAATGTTCGAGATGTCGTCTTTCAGGTTGTACCCGGCATTTCCCTTCCAGGAGAGGTTACCGCTGCTGGAAGTGCCGGCAATGGTGACAGCGGTTCCGGTATGCTCCTGGCGACCTCCATAGGAAATGGCAATGTCCTGCCCCAGGGTGACCTTTGTTTTTCCTTCAACAAGAAGGGTATCCTCTTTTAGATTAAGCAAGTCCGGAATATCCAGCTGGTAGTTTTCTCCGTTCAGCTTGCCGTTACCTGTAATGGTCATAGGCTTATTCTCACTGCCGAGATCAATATTGACCAGTCCTTTCCAGGAAAGTTTGTCGGCATCCGTGTCCATGGGGAAATTGTTGTCTCTGGAGCCGTAGGCAGGTCTTTTCAGGTGAAGAGCACCATCACTGATTATGGTCTGTTTTCCGGTATCGCCAATATACCCATACTCAACATGGCCCTGCCAGTTGAGGCCGGAATGGGTAGCATAAAGAGGTGCAATGTTGAGTTTAAAGTCTGTTAAAATCAGATCAGCATCGGTGACGACCTTAACACCATTTGCCACTGTTACCCTGGTCTTGCCGTCGAGTTGCAGGTTATCTTCGAGCAGGTCAAGGTCGGCAGCGGGGATACCGACATTGATAGTATCGCCTGCCAGCAATCCATTGACATCAATTGCTATGTCAAGATCCGGGCTTTGTTCATAGTGGACTGATCCTTTATAAGAGACCGACGGACTTTTGGTTGAAAAATCACTGCTGCCGATATCTAACTGGTGCACGTCAATGCTGCCGTCATATTGAGCTGCAATGTCCATCTTGTCGGAAAGAGAAAGTTGGATTTTACCATCAAGATCAACAGAGCCGGCAAAGGGAGCAAGGACATCCTGCAGGAGTTTGTCCAGGTATTCCAACTTATAACCCTTAATCTTGATGGTGCCTTCGACAACACGATCAGAACTGAGAATAATTCTATCCAGTTCAAAAGAAAGGGGGGTGTCGTTGATACGTCCCTGCAGTTCAAGGTGGGCGGGTTGGTCCGGAAGACCGGTGACAAGGTGGCTCAGCACTGCATGGTCTATAACAATTGTCTGCTCTAAATCAGGCATGCTGAAGCGGACCAGGCAGTTCTTGAGTTCTACATGCGTTGCCCGAAAGAGCCAGCTTGCATCTGTTTTCAATGCGGATTCTTCGGGCTCTTCAGCTGAGGTGGCAGGAGTTTTGATAGAGCCCAGTCGGAGGGAGCCGTCCGGGAGGAGTTCAATGTCAAGAATCAATCCTGTCAGTGTACCGGTTTCCAGATGACCTTCTTTTTTAAAAAGGGATGTCAGCATGATGTTGAGTTCAAGATCGCCATCACCCAGGACTACATTCTTATCAAGTGTAACTTTTAATCCCTTGATAGCGACTGTACCGGCAAATAGATTGAGCTTGACCTCTTTAATCTCTGCGCTTTCGGCACCATTATCGACCAGCCATCGTTCCAGACTGTAGCGAACTGCATAGGGCAGGGCAATGAGCAGGCCAATAATGAGCAGGGTGATGACTGCAACAACTTTTGGCCAGCGTCTTTTCCTGAAGGGGATGTGGTTTTTTGCATTGTTTGACATTATAGATCACAGGTTTAGGTAGATAGAAGGTGTCAGCAACGGAGGGTAAAAGTTAATATAATTTTTAATTATTTTTATCGTTTAACATGGCCTGTTGCTGTAATGCAAGCATCTTTGTGGCCGGTAAACAGGAATTCAGCAGCCTCTCTATCTTTTCGCCTGAATTTTGCTTGCCCGGGCAGTGCTGCCGGTCTGGTTGCGTGAATTGGTGTGGGGGAGAGGGATAGGCCTGAGGCCATGTGTTATAGCTATATGGTAAGCGTTTCATGAACGCGTGCAGCAGGGCATTCCTGAAACGCTTACATCGGATGAAATAAAAAAACCCGGCCAAAGCCGGGTTTAGATGGAAGGTATGGTAGTTACGTTCAGACTTTTATTTTAGCCTGTTTTTTTTCTTTGTTCACGTAGATGTAAAAGGCAGGGAAGGCGACAAAGAATGCAACACAAATCAGGTATTCAATGCCCTTGATGTGAGTGTAATAATCAACCAGGGTATGGAGCGGAGTGATCATACCGGTTGCTATCATGTACTGATGAGCCAACTCGCCAAGTGATCCTGCCTGGTTTAATCCACCAACAAATGCTGCCATTGCCCACAAACCGAAAAGTGCGCCAAAACCAAGGACTACCTTTCCTGCTAATTTGTTACTCTGTTCCGCCATGATCGTTCTCCTGTTGATATGATTTATCTGAAAATGTATTTTAATTGCCGGTTAGTGCAGTCCAGAATCCCCTCAGCAATCCGCCAAAACCGTGTGCAGTCAAGCCGCCGATCAGGCATGCAAATCCCCATATCCCTATAAGTGCTGCCAAGCCCATCCCGGCATTGAGTGCAAATTTTGATGCCTCATCACCGGGGTTGATTCGTTCTTCTAATTTGATATCTGTTCTGGTACCCATTCTGTTCTCCTTTATGAATGATTTCTATTATCTGTATTTGTCTTTAGTATTTTATAGAGCAGGGAGCGTGCCAGAATGAAAAATCTCAGGAGAAATTTCTTGGAGTTGTATTATAACGTGTTGATTAAACGTTGTTGATTGCAGGTACATGATTTTCGGCCCTGCGTTGGCTATCAGAAGTAAATGTGTTGGATGCTACAGATGTGACAGCGAAAGTGTGGTAGCATGTTAGAGAACTGTTGCGTTGTTACTGCTTTTATGTTGCATGCTGTCGTGGATAAGTTACCCCTTTGATCAGGGAAGTATGGACTGAGTAATTACTGGGGAATAGAAAGTTTTGTACGGCAGAAATTCAAGATGGAGCCCATGGGAACTCCCGGAAAGAAAGGAATAGAACACGGCATTATTCATCGTAACTGCTCAGGGGCACACCATCTGTCCATGATCAGCCCGCCCAGCATACCTGGTGTATAGCTGATCGGGCTGCTTATGAACATCTGGTGCACCCCTGAACAGTTACATCCCGTTATTTAACGACTTTTTCATAACAGGCCTGAGTAGT